>JAAYVJ010000353.1 GCA_012517265.1 Planctomycetota bacterium
ACCATGGGAACTACTGGTCCGCGACCCCGCCGGCCGAGCGGGTCGAGTTCAACGTCGACAGCAACAGCGGTCAGGACCACGACAACATCTGGGAGATCGCCCCGGAGAAGACGATCGAATTCATGAAGACGGTTGCGACGCCCTGGATCGCGTTCAAGGTCCTGGCCGCCGGGGCGATTCACCCCAGCAGCGGCTTTCAATACGCCTTCGAAAACGGCGCCGACTTCGTCTGCGTCGGCATGTTCGACTTCCAGATCCGAGAGAACGCGATCATCGCCAGAAACGCAGTAGCCGCCAACCAGAACCGTCCGCGCCCGTGGCGTGCGTGAGAAGTCGTGACCCGTCGCCCGTGACCTGTGACCCGTTGTATACTGCGTCTACAATCGGCGCTTGATGTGACGGTGCATCGCGCGGGCCGAAACCACGACAGCCAACGCGGGTCCCCAAGCGAACAGGACCACCGGCAGGTTGCAGATCGCTTCGGGAAAGCTCGCGACCACCGCAAGAATCAACATCGTCGCATCGCCTCGATGCAGTGATCGCCACGCCCGCTATTGCACGGACGCGGCGATCGCGATGCATCTGAAATCATCCATCACAAATCAACCATCATCAATTGGCCGCCTCGGCGGTGACTTGCACGTCGTCGATGTTCCAGCCGGGACAGGTCACCCAGTCGTCGGTCGGGCCCATGCCCCAGCGGAAGTAGACCGTCGAGCTGCCGTCGGCGATGCCCGCCGGGACCGCGTACTCCACGTACTGCCAGCTCTCGTCGGCGATGTGCGACAGGCCGGTCGTCCAGAGGTCCATCCAGGTCACGCCGTCGGGCGACACTTGGACGCAGGCGTAGTCGTACGGCGCCTCGACGCCGAGCCATCGCCAAAAGCTCAGGCGGATGTTCTTGTAGCCCGTGCAGTCGATGGGGCCGGTCGTCGCGTACCGCGTCTGGCCCAGGTTGTCGGCGTAGTCCCCGTCGAGGGCGTAGCCGACGACCTTGTCGCCGGTGCGGGCGGAGGCGGGGTCCCTGTTCCAGGAGCCGTCGCCGTTGGGGTCGCCCCAGGCCCAGCCGTCATCGAGCGTCCAGCCCGGGTCGCTGTCCATGTCGGCGTGGTAGATCGCATTGGAGACCACGGCCACCGACGCGCCGCAGGCGGACTGCCGCACGCCGTCGGTCACCAGGAACGACAGCGTGTACGTCTCGAACACCTGGTCGGCGGTGGGCTTCCAGTACAGAGTCAGCGTCTTGGGATCGTACCAGGCACCCTTGGGCAGGTTGCCGACGGACCATCGCAGGGGTAGATTGCCCGGATTCGATGCGACCAGATGGACCTCGAACCGCTCGCCCGGCCGGACCTCGGACGGAGCGGCCAGCGAGTCCAGACGGGGAGCCGGAGCCGTCCAGCCGGAGTTCTGCGGGTCGTGACGCGACATGCCCCAATCGACCAGCCCGGCCGAGTACGCGGCCGGAAGATCCACGACGTGGAACCGGTAGTCGTCGCCGGCCACCATGATCTCCAGGTCGCCGTCGAGGTCCAGGTCGTTCAGGACGGGGGTCATTTCATAATCGACCGACAGACCCACCATCGGAAATCCCGGCGTGATCGAGCCGTCGGCCTCCCAGGCCATCAGGGGCTCGCCGGCCGAGCCGTACACCAATTCCCTTGCGCCGTCGCCGTCGAGGTCCGCGATCAGCGGGATGCATCGCGTCGGGTCGCCCATGATCGTCTTGGGGTACCCCTTCGCGGTCAACAGCTTGCCCTTGTGGTCGAAGGCGTACACGCGGGTGAAGATGAACCCGTCGCCCTCGACGTACGTGGCGACGTAGACCTCGCTCAGACCGTCGCCGTCGAGGTCGCCGACGCACAGGCCGCCGCCGGTGTCGAGCGAATCGCTGGTCTTCGTTTTCCAGACGGTGCTTCCGTCGGCGCGGACCGCCGTCACTTCGGTCTCCGTGCAGAAGACCAGTTCGGTCTTGCCGTCGCCGTCGAGGTCGGCGAACGCGGTCCCCTTGGGACTGCCGCCGCGCCAGCGGGCGACCTGCTGGCCGTTGTTGTCCAGAATGAAGGTGTACACCCGGCTCAGGCCCGGTCCCAGGCCGGTCAGAGCGATCTCGACGTCGCCGTCGCGGTCCATGTCGGCGGCGCTCATCGGCCCCGAGGCGGTGTACCGCCGGGCCCACAGATAGCTGCCGTCGGCCTGGAGAGCGATCAGACCGTCGGTGTCGGACGATTCCAGGTCCAGCGCGACGAGGATCTCGCTGTCGCCGTCGCCGTCGAGATCGGCCAGGACCGGCCCGGCGGCGATATAGCCGTACCAGCCGCCGACTGCGGCGGGCCAATCCCCATCCACCGGCTTGCCGCTTTCGACGTGGAAGGCGTAGACTTCGCCGTCCTCCTCCGATGCGGCCACCAGTTCATAGTCGCCGTCGCCGTCGATGTCCCCGACAGCCAGCGACGAGGGCCAGCCGTAATAGCCGACCGGCACGGGCCAGTTGGGCAGCGAGTTGCCGTCGGCGCCCCAGATGTTCACCAGTCCGCCGCCCAGGTAGGAACTGTAGTCGATGTTCCCCTGGATGATCTCGTTGCGTCCGTCGCCGTTGATGTCCATGCAGAGGGGATTTCCCACGAGATAGTAATAGTAGTACTCCTCCGAATCCGGGTTCTTCGGGAACGGCCAGGAGTCCTGCTCTTTCGCGTCGGTGACGCTGAAAATCCTGCGATCCGTGTGCACGCGGTCGTCCCGGCCGACGCGGATGCGAAGCTCGTAAGTCCCGGGACCCGGATTGGGCAAGCTCACGTTGACGATCTCGTTCGGATCCGTTGGCCCTCCGCCCCGGGCGACATCCGTCCACTCGGTCCGACCATAGAGGCGGTAGTCGAGCCGATATGAGTCGCCGTGAACGAACAGGCTCAAAGCCAGATCGTTCCCATCGGCGGGGAAGACCTCGTTGGGCGTCGGAACGAAGATCTCGCTGAGCGGATAGGCCTCGTCCGCCCCGTCCAGGGCCGACCAGGCGTTGACCCGCCCGACGCCGATGTAGCCGAGGTTCGGATCGACGTCGCCGTAGTAGACCGGGTCGGCGGTGTTCTCCAGGATGGCCCGCACCTGGACGGCGGTCAGTTCCGGCCGGTGCGAGAGCACCAGCGCGCCGACCGCGGCCACGTAAGGCGAGGAGAACGAGGTCCCGGCGGTCGAAATGTACCCGCCGTCGGGCTCGGTCGTCACGATGTCGGTGCCGGGGGCCGCGATGTCCACCCAGGACCCAAATGTGCTGTGCCCGGTCTTGGTGTCCTCGCCGTTGGTGGAGGCGACGGACAGCACATTGGGATAGGCGGCCGGGTAGTGCGGCCGGCTCGAATCCGAGTTGCCCGCGCTGGCGACCAGGAGCACGCCCTTCTCGTAGGCGTTGTCGACGGCCGCCTTGACGACCGGATCGCCTTCGGGCCCGAAGCCATCGCCGCCGAAGCTCATGTTGACCACGCGGGCGCCGTTGGCCGCGGCGTAGTCGAGAGACTCGGCCACCTCGTCCGATTCGTACTCGACCTCCAGGACCATGATGCTGCACTTCCAGTTGACGCCGCAGACGCCCTTGCCGTTGTTGCCGACCGCTCCGATCACGCCGGCCACCTCGGTCTCGTGCTCGTACCAAGGCGTCATGTCGTGGCTGTTGGAGGCGAAGTCCCACCCGTGGATGTCGTCCACGTAGCCGTTGCCGTCGTCGTCGATCTTGTTGCCGGCGATCTCGCCTTTGTTCACCCAAATGTTGTCCTTCAGGTCGGGGTGGTTCACGTCGACGCCCGTCCCGAGAACCGCCACCACGATGTCCCGGCTGCCGGTCGAGATGTCCCACGCGTCTTCCATCCGGATCAACTGGTGCGCGTACTGATCGGGAAACTCCGGATCGTTCGGCGTCTCGCACGGACGATAGAGGTAGTTGGGCTGGGCGAATTCGACCGCCGGGTCGGCGCTCAGTTCGGCGCAGACGGCCGGCACGTCGCGGTCGGTCTTGAGCGTGTAGAACCGCAGCATGGCCCGCGAGCGAGGCGACGCGTCGTCGACGGACGCAATGCCCAGCGAACCCCGGGAGCCCTTCTGATGCAACTGCTCGTGAACCCGATGGAACACGGGGCCCAGGCTCTGGACGCCGTACTTCGCCTGCAATCGCGACAGATTCGCCTGATCGCGAAGGACGATCGAGTCCTCCGACAGCGTCACGATCCCCCCGGCCTGCGGGTCCCTGAACTTGACGATCACTTCGCCCGCGACGAAGTGAGGCCTCGCCCCGGATTGCCCCGCCACGCGATTCGGATCCGCATTCTGTGGGTTCTCAGCCGCCCCTGCAACGGCCGCCGCGACCAGCAACGCCGCCGCCACGACCAGCAACCGCACCCTCATGCCCCGCGTGTTTCGCTTCGATTCGCTCATACCGATTCTCCCATGCTCCCAATGCTGGTTTCGCCTTCCATCGATCGATCCATATCCGCACGGATGAACGCAACTCGCCATCGGAACCTCACTATGCGACATCGCAACCGGGCCTCGCGGCTCACGGTTTCGTCACTCGGATGTCGTCGATGTAGACCCGGCCGTTGCCGTCCTTCGCCGGCCGCCGCCGGTCGCCCACGCCGAGAAAGAGCCTCTTGACCCTGGACACATTCACGCCGGCAAAGCGAGTCAGCGGGATCTTCCACTCGGTCCAGGCGGTGGCGTTGACCGCCGCCGGATCGGGGTGGACCACGGTGGCCGAATTGTCGGCCGCGTCCTCGACGACCACGTACAGATCGTCCTGGCTGTTGGCCGGCTGCGCCTCGCTGCCGATGGTCGCCACCTGCCAGGCGCCGGTGACGCCGCCTGCGGTAGTGATGTTGGAGAAGACGGCCGTGCTCGAGTCCGTCGCGCTATGGCTGGTGACGGCCAGTCCGACGTAGACGCTTGAAGCCATCGTGATGTCGAGCGAGGACGAGGCCGGAGCAGCCGGCACCACGGGCGTCCAGGTCTGGCCGTTCGCGGAGATCTCCGCCTTGAACGTGTTGTTCGTGCGGGTCAGACGGACCCAGTAGGGCGCCTTGGCCGCGACGCTGGAATCCGTGTTGGCGCTGACATCCCCGGCGACGGGCCGACGCTGGAACGAGACGCCGTGGTCCGGGGTGAGGGCCACGAAGGCGTGGGCCGCGCCGGGCTCCAGCGTCTCGCGGATCATCACGCCGGCCTTGGCCCACTCGTGCGTGCGGGTCTGGCTGTCGACGCGGGCGGTGATGACGCCGTTGCCGTTGAGCCGCTTGTAGGCGAAGCGGAAGTTGTCGGCGATGCCCCAGATGTCGCTGCCGCCGCCGCTGAGCGTGACCACGCCGGCGTTTTCGAGGAAGCTCGCCGGGTTGCCGCGGTACCAGAGCGACAAGTGCGTGACATCGCCTGCGGTCCAATCCTGCGGCGTGGCGAAGTCCCGATAGATCTCGCTGAAATACGGGGCGTGCGCGTTGTCGTAATCGAAGGGCATGGCCTGCCGGCCGCCGTGGACAACGGCCTGTTCGGCGAACGGCGCGGTCATGTTGCCGACGGTCGAGCCGCTCCGGCCGTCGGTGAACCCGTCGATCCAGGTCTCGTAGATCCGCGAACCCTCCCCATCGGTGTACTGCTCGAACTCGTCGACGACCAGATAGGAGGGAACGGAGAAGCTCCAGACGACGCCTGGGTGAATGGTCGCCCCGTCCGCCTCGATCTCGTCGACCCGCCAGAAGTAGTCGCCGCCGCCGAATTCGACAAGTCCGTCTGCGGAGAGACTCGTGCCAACCTGCCGGCCCTGGTAGAGCGGCGAATCGGCGTCCGCGGTCTTCACGGTCTCGCGGTCCCTGCCCAGATACACATCGTGCGAAACCGCGGTGTCCCCCGCCGACCACGCCAGCGTCGCGGCGCCACGAATGTCCACGGTCGCTCCGTTCTCGGGCCGGGGGCCCCAGGCCAGCAGCGGATCGCCGCGCATGGCCGTCTGGATTTCTTCGGCGGTCAGGGCCTCGTTGTAGACCCGCACGTCGTCCATCGATCCAAACCACCAGTAGGCGTTCGCGTAGGACTCGCGCCCGAGGATGAGCGGCCCGGCCGAGACGCCGGCCACCTCCGCGGTCGCCATCTCGCGGTCGAGAACCCCGTTGACGTAGGTCCGGATGGTCGTGCCCTTGTCGTAGACGCCGGCCACGTGGTACCAGACGTCGCGGTCCAGAACGACGCCGCCCGCCGTGCCGCGATTGAGGATCGCGGCGTTGGCTGCGGTGCGGATCTCGAACTCGACCATGTTGTTTCCGCTGTAGACGCCCAGCTTGTAGCCGCCCCTGGCGTTGTCCTGATCGCTGGCGATCTTCTGGTCGCGGCCGACCGCGTTCATCCGAATCCAGGCGGTCACGGTGACCGAGCCCACGTCGATCACGCTCGCGTCGGCGCCGCAGTTGACGAAGTCGTCGACCCCGTCGAAGGACAGGGCCTCGCCCAGGAAACCCTCTGTGAACGCCGGGCCGCCCTGGAGACTTCCGTAGTTGTCGTAGCCGGAATAGTCCACGGCCTGGCCGGACTTCGTATCCTCCATCTTCCACCAGCCGACCAGGCGGGGATCGGTCTTGGGCAGGACGGGCCGCACGGTGAAGCTCCAGACCTCGCCGGGGACGGTCGTGCCGTCCGTCAGGTTCTCATCGACCCGCCAGAAATACGTCCGGCCTCGCTCCAGACCGCTCGGGGAAAACGCCCTCAGTAGCTGCCTGTGCACCTGCACGGTCTCCGGTGAACCGGCCTCGACCGCGGCGACATCCGTGCCCAGGTAGACATCGTGCGATGCCGCGTTCAGTCCGGCCGACCATCCGAGCGTCACATCCGGCGCGACATACGAAGCGCCGTCGCGGGGCGCAGGCGACCAGGCCGTCCTGGGCGTCACCGTGAACTTCCAGACGTCGCCCATCCGGATCGTGCCGTCGGCCTCGACCTCATCGATGCGCCAGTAGTAGGTCATTCCGGGCAGCAGACCCGGGAGATGATAGTAGAGCAGACTGTTCTGCCGAAAACTCACCAGGTCCGCGTCCGTCAGATCCGGCGTCGTGCCCAGATAGACGTCGTGCAGCACCGCAAAAGGCCCGGCCGACCACTGGAGCAAAGGGATCGTGACGCTGTCGGCGCCGTCGGCGGGGCTCGGACCCGAGGCCTTGACCAGCGTGTACTCGGCCAGCCGGATGATGTCCTCCACGTCGGCCTGGCCGCTCGTGTCGCGGAATCGCACGAACCCGCGGAACTTGTCGTTCGCCAGGTAGTGCTTGACCCACGCCGGGGCGTTGCCGTTGTTGTCCCGGGCCAGGATGGTCACGTTCGTCGTGACGCTCGGCGCCAGGGGACGTTGCGAGGTCCACGTCCGGGTCAGGCCCCAGGCGATGCCGGCGGACGTGAACGAAGCGGTCGCGCCGCTGTCGCGCGGGGCGCTGGACGTGTTGAATCCCAGGACTCCCGACGCGCCGTTGTCTCCCCAGGTCGTCGTGGTCCCGGCGGCGCTGCCCCGGTAGTAGAACGGGATGTCCGCGTACCAGACGATCTTGCCGCCGGCCTCCAGATACTTGCGAAGCGTGCAGCCGGAGGAGGCGGTCTCGACGACCGTGTCCGGCGCGGCGTCCTTGACGAACACGACGACGCTGAGCTTCTTGTCGGCGATTCGGGCCGTCATCCAGGTCTTCAGCTGGTCGGCGTCGAGGATTTCATAGCCGGCGGCCGACAAGGCGTCGCGCGTGGCCTCTCCGCTCCCGGCCCAGGAAGTCGGGTAGCGGCTGTCCCAGTAGGCCGCGCGGATCCAGTTGAGATCCGCGGCTCGGGCCTGCGATGCGGCCCATGCCACCAGCAGGAGAATCGAAGGAAATGTCTTCCTGCCCACGCTGCTTCTCCGAAAAACAACCGATCGCATCTTGACGGCACCTCTCCTGACGCACCTGTTGTACAATCCTGCGAGACTCACGCCGGGCTGTGAGAACCCCGCGCGTCGCCTGTTACCAAGGCGGAATCGACACACACGTTGCGGCGCAGCCGCGAACCTGTGTCACATAAACACGTCCTTGTCAGCACTGCGGCCCGAGCCGGCGGGAGACGGTCCGTCAAGAGACCGACGCACCACGAACTCGCCAGGGCGAATTCACCCGACAGTGGAACATCCGTCGCAACCGCGCTCCAGGTGCTCACATATCCATATATCGACCGGGCTCGCCCGGCGCGCTCTTGCTTTTTCCCGCTGGACAGAGCGCCAGAGCAGTACGCAGGACAGGGATTCCCTCCTCACAGCGACCCTGCGTTTTCGACCTGGGGACTTCGCGTCCTCTGCCGCCGCTCCTCCTAAACGCAACTCCACCAACCATCCTCCAGATCGCGTCCATCACTGACGACTATTGTAGAGATCCGGCACGGCCGAGGTCAAGGAACTTCCCGCCATCGTCCTTGAACCGCGGCCGGTCTGCGGTTAGCATGGGCCGGTTGTAACGTCGCAGGCACGGTCACCGGCTTTGATGGAGTGCGTGAAATGAAATTCGTCGCAGGTTGGGGATTGGTCTGTATGTTGGCTTTAGGTACGGCAGGTTGCGGGCGAAGCGTCGAGATCATCGCCCACCGAGGGGCGTCGGACCTGGCGCCGGAGAACACGCTGGCGTCGGTCAAGCTCGGCTGGCAGAAGCACGCCGACGTCGAAGTGGACGTGTACCTGGCCAAAGACCAGCGGATCGTGGTCATCCACGACAAGACAACCAAACGGACCTCCGGCGTGGACCTCAAGGTCAGCGAGACCGACTCGGCGCAACTGCGGTCGGTGGACGTCGGGAGCTTCAAGGGCCCTCAGTACGCCGGCGAGCGGATTCCGTTCCTGGAAGAAGTGATCGCGACGATTCCGCCGAAGCAGAGGCTCTTCGTCGAAATCAAGTGCGGCCAGGAAATCCTCCCCCTGCTCAAGCAGACCATAGACGAAAGCGGCAAGAAGGACCGCATCGTCATCATCGGCTTCGATCTCGACACGGTGACGGCGGCCAAGAAGTCGATGGGCCTGCCCACCTACTGGCTCAAGGGCACCGACAAAGTCAAGAACACCGAACAGTGGATTCCGCACGATCCGGCGCTCGCTCAAACCGCGAAGGACCGAGGCCTCGACGGCCTGGACGTGCACTACGCCGGCGTGACCGAGGAATTCGTCCGCGGCGCGCACGCCTGCGGGCAGAAGCTCTACGTCTGGACGGTGGACGACCCGGTCGAGGCCGCCCGGCTGGTCGCGCTCGGCGTGGACGGGATCACCACGAACCGGCCCGACTGGCTGCGGGACCAGTTGCGCAATCGCTCCCGACCGGGAAAATGACCGGCCGGATCAGCAGGCGACGCCGCAAAGGTACTGGCCGTACTTCTTGTCTTCGTGCTGGATGTGCTTGACCAGCCAGTCCTGGAGGAAGGTGTTCATGCTGACCGAACTCACCATCTTGCCGGCCACAACCCGCTCGTGCATCTCGACGACTTTGTCGGTGAAGTACTTGTGAAGGAGCTTGTGCGCCGCCAGGTGCGGGTACTTGCGAAGATCGAGCATGCGCTCCTCGGCGGCGAAATGCACCTTTGTATACGTCACCAGCTCGCCGAGAATCGTCTTCTGGATGCCGGCCGCTTCGCCCGTGCGCATCGCTTCGTGCAGGCGATTGATCATGCCGATCAATTTCACATGCTGCTGGTCCATTTCGGGCACGCCGACCGATAACTGTTCGTTCCACTCAACCAAAGGCATGGTTCGCACTCCTCAGGAAGTCTCGTCGAATTTGCCGGCCCCCCACGTGCTGCAAGACCGAGCCTGCTCCGCCGGCCTCAACGGCGAGCGTTCCTCTCCTATCGGCTAGCGAAAAGCCCGTCTTGAGCAGGAGCCGGTCGCGGCAACGCCTCTGCCTCCGGGCGCGCAGGCGGGAACCCGGGAACCATGGGTTGGGGAGGGTGTTCCGTTGGGGATGGGTTCCCCGCCTTTAATCGGTAAGAGAAGTACTGCTCCGCGCCCCCTGAAAAGACGCGGCAATCGATCAATTTCGATTCAACTGCACCACCAGGCTCTGCGGCCGGCCGACGTAGGGATCGAACGACCGGACGCGCACCTTCCTGGCGACATTCTGATAGCCCCCCGCCTGCACGCTCAACGCGTGCGGGCCCGGCACCGTCACAAAACCAAGACCGATTTCGTCCGAATATACAGGTTTGACCGCTCCGAGCGGCCCTTCGAGCCGGACCTGGGCGCCGTCGCAGACCCGCCCGTTCTCGTCGACCGCCTGCACGATCAGGAAGCCCGTCTGGCCGGCCGTCGCGACCGACAGATCCAGATCGAGCGCAGCATCCTGCCCGTCCTGCACCTGCACCTCCGTCATCGGGGGCACGTCATACAAGGCGCACGCGATCTCTCCGACGAAGTACCGGCCCGGCGGCAGGTTCCGCACGCGGCAGGCGCCGTCCGAAGCGGGCTGCAGGACGACGTACACGTCTTTCTCCCGACGCCAGGCGACCAGCGAACGAGAGCCGCCGTTGCGAATGTCGGCGGCGATGCCCCCCTTCCAGGCCGGCAGATCGACCGACAGTTCCCATCGGCCCTTGCCGCCGTCCAGCTCGAGCGGCTGTTGCCAGAGCACCTGGTCCCGGCGCTGGACGTTCAGAACGTACGCGCCGGGTGCGATCCCCCGGATGACGTAGGGCCCATCGGCCGCCGACGGAGCCTCGGCGATCCCCGTCGGCGCAGCCCCCAGTCTCGGTCCCTTCGTCAGGAAGACGCTTTCGATCTCCCAGCCTTCGGCAGCGTCCGCACCGCTCAGCGTCACGTACAGGCTCGATGCGTTGGGCGGCAGAACGCCAACGTCCTTGTCAGCGTCTGCCACGGTCACCGTCCCAACGACAAGCCATTGATTGCTTTCGGCGGACAACCGACGATGGATGCTGTACTCGCCGGGCATCGCGCCACCGAAGGCGAATCCCCCCTGTTGATCGGTTGTCGCATAGCACGTGTACGATCCGGAGTGCGGCGAACTCGCCGGACCGATCAGAAGCCTGGCCCCGGCCAGAGGGACTCCGTCGAGGACGACGCGGCCCCGGACGATGGGAACGCCTCCGAAATCCACGCGGGTGATCTGCCCCTCGCGCGGCACGGCCATGCGGCACACCACGCCCGGCTCCTGTCCCTTGTTGATCTTCCGGATGTAGCACAATTCCGTCGGAAGGTGCTCGATGCGATAGAAGCCGTTGGCGTCCGTGACCGCCCGGCCCATTCGCCCGGCCTCTTCGTCGCCCACGCCGGCATACCCCGCCGCGTCCTGGACGTACAGCACCTGCGCCGGCTGCGGATTGCCCTGGAGATCGTACACGCGCCCCTCGATCGTTCCGCCCGCCGAGAGAGCGACTTCGACGTCGCTGGTCCGACCGGCGCTGACGGCGATCCCGCCCACGATGCGAGCGGCATAGTCCGGATGGATCACGCGGATCGTCTCGGTCCCGACGGGCACGTGGGCCAGCGTGAAGAAGCCGTCCCGGGCGTCGACCGCGCCGTCCTGTCCCAGGAACAGGTCCTCGCTGTCCGGCATGTTCCCCCCGGCCAGGGACAGCGGGATCACGGTGGCGCCGCGGAGGGGCTCGCCCTTCTCGTTCATCACCCGGCCCGAGATCGCCCCCCCGGCCGAGAGCGTGACGACGACGTCCTTGGGCTCATCGGTGCTGATCGGTTCGCTCCATGCCGGGGCGTACCCCTCGGCGGCCACCTGGATCTGATAGACCCCCGGTCCCATCAGGTCCGCGACAAAATCCCCCCTGTCGTTCTCGAAGTCCACCCATCGATTCGGCTGGACGTACAATGGGCTGCGCAGCGACCGCTGCTTCTTGACGCGAGTCTTGAATCGCGTGACGGGCCGGCCGCTCTCGGCGTCCACCACTCTGCCGGCCAGCGACAGTCTGGCGATGTAGTTCAAGTCGACCCGCAGGTCGGAGCACGGGGCCGCCACGTCGTCGACGGTCGTCTCCTCGATGTTCTCGCCGGAGAAGGTCAGGTTGTAGACGCCCGGCTCCAGCCCCTCGATGGCGAACGCATCCTCGAGCCGTCCGTCGGGCTTGCGGGTCACGTCCAGGAAAATGTAGGCGCCGCTCGGGGACATCATCGTGATGCGAACGGAGTCCGGCATCTTCTCCCCGTGGAAGACCAGGGACCCGCGGATCGCGACCAGCGATTGCGGGGACTTTCCGGGCAGCCGAATCACCAACGGCTCCCCATCGTCCGTGGGAAGCTGCGTCTGCAGGACCCTCTGGCTCATGAACCCCGTGTCGCTCGTCGGCGTGCGGCTGGAGATGTTGTAGGAACCTGCGACGATGTGGTCGAATGTCACAGTCCCGTCGTCGCCGGTCTTGTAACCCGGCAGGCCGTAGGTGCAATGCCACCATGCCGGCGAGACCTCGATTTCCGCGTTCGCCGCGGGCGTTCCATCCGCGTACTCCACGCGGGCCGACACCGGCTCGCCCCGCTCCAGCACGATCCGCACCTGCCGGACGACGTTGGGATCCGTCAGTCGGACGGTCGTCCGGGCCGGGGCGTAATCGCAGATGCTCCGCGTGACGAAGCGGCCGCCGAATTCCTCGACCCCCGCCGGCACGACGCGCCACGCGGTGATCAGGTAGTCCGTCTGCGCCGGCGGGAAGCCGCCCAGCAGAACGTAGCCGTTCGGGTCCGTCCTGTGGGTGGAGACGGACCGGTTCACCTCCCGCATGCGGTCGTCCGCCAACAGCGTCCCGACCGCCATCGCGTTCGGGATCGGCGCGCCGTCGGCGTCGACCACCCACACATCGACCATGCAGGCCTTGTGCAACTGGAAGTGCCTGACGATCTGGGCCTCGGGGCTCAGGTTCACCACAAGGTCGCCGTCGCCCTGCGAGCCCCCCAGGTATTCCTCGCAGGAGACGGCAATGTCGTAGTCACCGGCTTCGTCGATCCTGTCGAGAGAATAGAAGCCGTTGGCATCCGTAATCAGCGTGTATGCACTCCGCAACGAGACGGTCAGACGGGCACCGCGCACCGGTTCGCCCGTCTCGATGTCGGTGACCCGGCCGCTGAGCACTCCCTTGGGCTGGAATTCATATGCGTTCCCTTGGCCCGAGACGATTCCAGACCGCCTGTCCCTGACCTTGGGAGACGCCTCGACGCCGGTCGCCGTCTGGGACGACGAGGAAACAACCGAAGTGTCGGGCTGATCCGTGGACACGCCGGTCGAATCTGTCGCGTCACCGGTCCCCGCAACCGGCGAAACCACCTGCGGTCGCGTACCTTCGACGGATTGAACCACACCGGACGGCCCGCTCGACTCCCCGGCCGCCTGGATCTGTCTGTACGCCACGATCCCCCCGGCGACGATCACGGCTCCGACCGCGACCGCGGTCACCTTGGCCGTCAAACCCGATAGAACCGACGCCGCGCCGTAGGAGCCCCCCGCCGCGACTGCGGTCGCCGTGCTCTTGAAACCCAGGCCGGCGACGGCCGCGAGGACGGCCGCCGTGAAGGCCTTGCCCGGCTTGGTCCGGGTGATGGTGTTCTCGATCATGTCCGCCATCTGTTCGCGGAGCAGGCTGCGACCCCGGTAGATCCGCTGCCGAGCCGCTTCTTCCGTCAAACCCAGTTGCACGGCCACTTCCCGCGTCGACTTGCCCTCGCGGTAGAAGAGGATCAGGGGCTCGCGGACCCCTTCCGGCATCTGAGCCAGCGCCTCTCTGATGAGCGCCTGCTGTTCCTTGAACATCACCACCTCCTCGGGTCCACCGTCCCGGGACGTCGTCTCAGCCGCGGCCTCCAAAGAAGCCGCCCGACCGACCACGTCCCGGCCCTGGCTGCGAAACCAGTTCTGCACCGTGTTCCGGGCGATGCTGCACAGCCAGGCCCGGAACTTGCTGAGGTCCTGAAGTTGCCCCAGGCCTTTCCAGGCCCGCAGGAAGGCGTCCTGCGCCAATTCCTCGCTCCTGCCAGAATCCCCAGTAGCCGCATAGGTGATCGCACAGACGAGCGACTGGTACCGGCTCACGACGATCCCAAACGCCTGGGTGCTGCCGTCGCGGCTGGCTTTCAGTAGGTCGATATCACTTTTCCACCGGTCGAACATCGTGCGATTCCCTGTCAAGGAAGGCCCTGATTATAACCCTTCCTACACACTAGAAACCACCTCCGGGAAAATGTGACAGAAAAGGCTGCAAATTTATGAAAAGGTCGTTCGGTCAGCCAAGACGGCGAAATCGGGGATCAGTTCCCGAGACTCTCCTTATGGACTGAACAAAGGCAGTTGCCGATGCGGCTTTCGACGTATCTCATCAGGGAGGACGCGGAGGATCGCGTCAGTTGAGATACCTGCCAGTTCCCGCGGCTCCAGTTTGTGTAGCCCCCCTCCATATGTGCGCCCGCACCCGATGAGATGCTCTGCAGTAACCGACGAAAGAGCCTTCCACACTGCGAGGGCAAGCTCTGGAGCCTCCTGAAGCAAGGCAGCGAGTTGGGGTTTCGGATACAACATCAGATAGACATTGGCTGCGGTGGCCTGGGAATGGTTGAGGATGAACCGAAACGGCGTTTCACTCTTTGTCGTGGGTCTGCCCATGTACGTGCAGAGAAACGCCGCTGGCGGGCGGGTCTCCTGACAGTACCAAGGCTCTCGATGACGACAAAGATACCGCTGATGGACCCCTTCCGCCTTCCCACGCTCAAGGTACTCCCAAAGGGCAGGCCACTCCCTTCGGATCGATTCCTCAGAGAGATCACAGGACAGCAGATAGCGTCGTTTCGAGATCAGCGGTTCCCCATTGTCGTCCGCCAAGATCTCGGTGCACTCGAGATCTCTGGGACTAGGGAGGATCGACTGGAGGAACTTCGAGGGCAGATTGTGGCGTTGCCTCTGATCTGGAGTCAGCACGAAAAACGAATTACATCCCGTCGCCACCCCTCGTTTGATTGAGAAGAGATCCGCCAGGACACCCGGGCAAGCCTCCTGCACAGACTCAGGCATGCGCCGTGGCAAATGCGTCCATTTGGACACCCTGCCCAGTCGATCCAACCCAATGTAGGTTGACATCTTCGGTTTGCCTAGTGTCCCGCCAAATGAGAACTCCACGTGATGCTCCTCGGGCGGCATCGCATTCGTGAAGAACACAACCGCCGAGGACACCAGGGCGTCATCGAACTGCACTTCATGAGGATCAAACCGATGAATCCGATGGAGTGTCACTCGGCTGAGAAGGAACTCTTTGACTCTGCGCCCATAGTTGACGTCCATGAATTCGCTGGGTACAAGCCATGCCCCAACGCCCCCCTTCGTCATCCATGCCTGTGAGAGGACCATGAAATAGGTGTACAGGCCGCTCAACCCGTTCATCTCGAACCCGAGCCTCTGTGACACGGCCGCTTGCAGTTGCTGCTTCTGCCGACTACTGAGATGATGATGGCGAACGTACGGCGGATTGCACACAATCAGATTGTACTTGTGCGCCTCGTCAGCCGGAGGCTCCACTTGAGTGAAATCGCCAAGATGCAGGCGAAGCCCCGTATCGCCCCAGAGCCGGACGTTGGGTTCTATGTACTGGGAGTCGATCTCATAGCCTGCTGCTCGTTCAATCCGCGATGCAGGCACGCTTTGCAGCAAAGCCGAGTAGAAGGGACCGGTTCCAAAGCCCGGTTCAAGAAAACGCACAGATTCCCGCTTTGGGAGCCATGCGAGCGAAGACTTGATGACCTCGCCGGCGAGTTCGATGGGAGTACTGAATTGCCCAAGCTTGTTTCGTTGAGCCTGGTCCTTCATCGCATGCAGTTGACCCTGCAGTTCCTGTCGTGCCTTCTCATGTCCGGCCCCGGTAGTCATACGTTACAGCCCGAAACCCTTGAGATCATCCATTCTGTGTTCCCACACCCAGTCGATCCCCTCGGCAGCCTCATAACCAAGATATCCGCTATCGAAGTAACCGCACAGAAAGAGGACATACTTGACCGCGTCGCCGTGCATCTTTCGCAGTTGGCCTATCTTCGTCGCCTCTTCCTTCCTCCGCTTGTTCGTATTTGCGAAATCCCCCGCCGACTTCGCCTCAATCAGGACCGGCAATTGACCTGTCTTGGCCTTCCGCGGCATCACGACGGCATCGACGGGGATATTGATCGTTTTGCGGTCTTCCTTCAGCCCCGGCACATTCACTCGAAAGGCAAACGTACCCACCTGCATGTCCTTCAAGGCGATCCTACCCGTCACATCCTCGAATTGGCGGGCCTCCAACCACGCCTTGATTCGATCCAATTGCCTTCGCTCTTGGGCGTTGCGCACGATCGGGTTGGCGTTGGCCCCACACAAACGGTCGGCAACGATCGTCGCCGCCCGATATGTCTCCTGTTGCCTGGGACTCCGATCCTCCGCCAACCACGTGAAAATGTCCACGTCTACGAGACGGGTGATCATCGTGATGATCCGCTGGACAGCCTTCTCCCGATCCGCTGGCTTCATCTGCACCGGCAGACAATCATCTTTCTCCATCGTGTCCACGAGTGATCTCGGGACACCAGCCAGCCCAACCAGTCGGTCCCTCGCAATCGGAGGAGCGGTGCACATCCGGAGACCGAAGAGAATCGATGGATGCTCGCTCAGTTCTTGGAATGTGAGCTTACGAAGATATGCCGTTCGCGCCAACATAGCCTCGACCTTTTCGGTCGCCTTGACGCGTTCCTCGCGATACGTGGTGGGAGCAAAACTCAGGAACCATTCGTTGTAGAGATCCACCGACAGGGCGATGTCACGTTTCCAGCGTTCGGGCTTGTCGCAGTTCACTCCCATGAATACTACTCTCCGTCGGTGGATTCCGTGCCCGCAAGAGGGACTATTCAGCCTGCGAGATCAACCGCGGGCACGCCTATACTATAGGGCCCCGGGAACAAATCGGCAAGCACGAAGGCGCAATGTCTTTGCGGAAGAACCCACGTCCTGACCGGAAGAATACTCAATTCATCCTCAGAAAACGACACCTTTTGCCTGTTCAATGCGGGTGTGCAGAGGGTGGTAGTTCCGGCGTTCAAGGCGGAAGAACCGGTGCGGGAGGCCGCAGAAATCGATCTCGCACTCGTATTGGAAGCCCAGCTTGGCCATCACCCGCTGCGACGCCAGATTCGTCGGCAGCGTCCAGGCGCTGATGCGGTCGAATCCGAGGTGCTCGAAGCCTATGAAGAGGCTGGCGTCTCCCATTTCCGTGGCGTACCCCTGCCCCCAGTAGGGGGAAAGGACCGCATAGGCCAAGCCGACCTCCTCCGGGCCCCCCATGTCCGCCGCGTTGTACCGGATGAGCCCACCTCGACCGATAAACTCGCCAGTTCCGCGGGTGCGGAACATCCAGAGGCCGAAGCCCTCCGTTCGCCAGTGCTGAACCGCCCTGCGGAGCATCCGCCGGGTGGTCTCCAAAGGCAATGGGCGACCGTCGGCCGACAGGGTCTTGGCGACCCGCGGATCGTTGTGCAGGCACTGGGCATCCTCCAGATCCGCCCAGCAGACCCGGCGGGCCGCCAGACGGCCCGTGGTATACCATTCGATCGTTCTCACGATTCCCCCTGCTCGTCGCATCGCCGGCGGTTCCCAAACAGCGGCCCCGCCGATCCGGCACCATTATATACTCGCCGAGCGAGGCGATCACCCCTCCTCAATACTCGCTACAACCCCCACAATAAGAAAACTCACGCCGGCCTCCGGAAAGACCGGCGTGAGTCTTTAGATTGCGGTCCTGCGTAACGTGAGACGCTTGGCGTCAGGCGCCGGCGGGCACGATGTAGATCTCGACCCGGCGGTTCTTCGGATTGCCCTTCTTGCCCGCGGCATTCGGCTCCAGCGGACGGTACTCGCCGAACCCGCGAACGCTCAGCCGCGTCGGAGCGATCCCATTCTTCTCCATCTGCTGCTCCACCGAGATCGCCCGGTGAACGGACAGGTGCCAGTTCGTCGGATGCGCGGCCTGGGTCTGCGGCTGGCGGATGGGCATGTCGTCCGTGTGACCGGCCACAACGATGTGGAACTGCTTGGCCGTTTCCGTGTTGAGGATGCCGCAGAGGGTCTTGACCGCCTCGGCGGCCGGAGCCGTCACGGCGTCGCTGCCCTTCTCGAACAGCAGATCGCTCTTGAACTTCACCAGGCCCCGGCTGGCGTCATACTCGATCATGTCGCTGCCCTTGGCGAAATCCTCCAGCGCGGTGTTCAGTTCGACCGGCAGCGGCGAGACACCCATCAGGTTGGCCTGCATGGCCTTGATCAGCTCTTCCTTCTTGGCGATGTCCTCTTCCAAGGCGGCGATCTTCTGCCGCAGCGAGTTGACCTCAACCCCGCCGGTGGCGTTGGCGGCGTCAAGCTGACGGGTCAGTTCGGCCAGCTTCAACTGGGCGGCCTGCAACTGGCTCTCGAGCTCCGTGATGCGGGCCTGCTGCGTGCGGTTCCGCGTTTCGAGGTCCTTCATCTGCTGCGAATCGCAGCCGCTGAGAAAAGCCATCCCGATGGACAAGCCCAGGACGATCAGGAGGGTCGAACGTTTCACGCTCCGCATTGCTGAATCCTTTCCTAGAATCGAAATCCGTTATAAAGCCCTATAAGAAGTGACCGGATAGCTCAGGACCTCGCGCAACCAGTCGCATGCGGCCTGTCCGGCCGCAGGGTGTTAATAGAACGGATTTGCACGGTCCCGTCAAGGGTAATTTAGGGAATCCACCCGCCAATTCTGCGGGCGTGACACCCTCCCGGCGGCGTCAGGATCGACCGCCTCGCCGAGCTTTCGCAGAGTTCTTCTGGGCTCGCCCCTCCGGCTTCATGCCTGCGGCAGCCGCGTCTCCCTTCACCGGAATCTTCCGAGGTCGGCCCACCGGCAAAGGACGAACCCGCCTGCCCAGGAGCGTCTCCAGCTTGCTCACGAACCCGTCGCCGCCCAGCGGCCGGCCGGTCTGCGTCCGCAGCCGAATCCGAGCCGCTTCTTCCTCTGTCAACCCCTCGGCCAGTTCCTTCTTCCACCCCTCCGCTGAGAACTGCTCGTACCACCAGGGAAGGTTCAACAACTCTGATTGGGCCTTCTCATCGGTATGGGCCGCGGCACTGGACCACTCGTACCGCCACGCCCGCCGGCACAGCCTCGCCCGCACCGGGTTCAGTTCGATGTACTTCATCGCCACGAACAGATGCCGCTCGTCGAGGGCACAGGAATAGAACCGCCCCTGCCACAGATGCCCGGACCGCTTGTGGAATCGGTTGATGTACTGGCTGTAGCGAAAGTGCGTCCGGCCGATCCCCTTGGCCAGCGAATCCTCCGCATGCGGAATCGCGACGACATGCACGTGATTGGTCATCAGGCAATAGCCCAGGATCTCCAGCCCATACTTGCCCGCCTGCTCGGCCAGGATTTGCAGATACACCTCCCGATCCTGATCGACGAAGAACACGTCCTGGCGGTTGTTGCCGCGTTGGGTGATGTGATGGGCACATCCGACTGCAATGGCTCTGGCGAATCTGGGCATGCCCACCATCCTACAGCCCCAACACGCCTCGCGTCAAGAAAAGAATAGGTGACTGTCCCTAATTCCTCAGACAGATTGAATCACGCAGAGACGCCGAGGCGCAACGATGAGAGAACAAGAAAGAAATGAAAGCACGCGCTCAGCGAGCCGAAACCTCAAGAACACAGGGACAGCCGCTTACCTCTTTCGCGTCTTTCCACGTCCGGCGTCCTTTTCCGGAGTCTTCCTCGGCCTGCCGACCGGCAAGGGATGGACCCGCCTGCCCAGCAGGGTCTCCAGCTTGCTGACGAAGTTGTCGCTGCCCAGCGGCCTGCCCGTCTGCGTCCGCACGCGAATCCGAGCGGCTTCCTCCTCACTCACCCCCTCGGCCAATTCCTTCTTCCACGCCTCTCCCGAGAACTGCTTGCGCCACCACTTCAGGTTCAGCAGGTCCGATTGGACCGCCTCCTCCGCATGAGCCGCGGCGCTGGACCACTCGTACCGCCACGCCCGCCGGCACAGCCTCGCCCACACGGGATTGAGTTCGATGCACTTCATCGCCAGAAGCAAGTGCCGATCGTCGAGGGCACAGGAGTAGAACCGCCCCTGCCACAGATGCCCGGACCGTTTGTGGAAGCGGTTGATGTACTGGCTGTAGCGAAAGTGCGTCCGACCGATCCCCTTGGCCAACGAATCCTCCGCATGGGGAATCGCGATGACATGCACGTGATTCGTCATCAGGCAATAGCCCAGGATCTCCAGCCCATACTTGCCCGCCTGTTCGGCCAGGATTTGCAGATACACCTCCCGATCCTGATCGACAAAGAACACGTCCTGGCGGTTGTTGCCGCGTTGGGTGATGTGATGGGCACATCCGACCGCAATAGCTCTGGCCATTCTGGGCATGTACACACCTTACCGCCCAACCGCACCTCGCGTCAACACAATAATAGGTGCCTGTCCCTAGTTACCTCCCTAGTTACCTCATGGATGACCCCTTGTCTTCCGCCCCCCAACGAAATAGGTTTCTAAGCGGTCGCAGAGACAACCCAAGCGAGAGAGAGTGCTCCCACTGAGCGAGAAACCACCATCCTCCAGATCAGTTTCCCACGATATGCAAACCGCTGTTGAATACTCAGGCTTGCCCAAAAACTCCTCAAGGACGTGAATGTGCGGCTCCAGTACGTTGATGATGTACTGCGCATGCCGTTCAGTACTCGTAGACTCAACAGCTGTATCTGAGCAAATCTGCCATACGCCTGAAGCAGCAGGAAAGAACCCACCTCCCGCTCGCTTGGACCGAGGGATCAACTGCCCCTTCAACAGTGCCCTTGAAGGTCTCACACCCATGCGTTCAGTCAGGTAATCCGGATTCAAGCTGTCTCCAACTATCCCAAATAGCACCTGCGTTGCTTTACACAGTGAGTTCTCTCTGCACACATCAAACCACTCTTCCGTCATCCTCCTATCTCCCTTCTATCTCCCCAGTTATCAGATTCCCAAGCCGCTGTCCATTGTACCTACCCGTATCCATTACGTCTCCGTTTGCCAGTATCTTTGTAGAATGATAGTCATTTAAGAGGATAACGGGGACAGTCACCTATGTCCGCCTTCCCCGATCCTGTTGTCCTCTCGATTCTCACGTCCATCGCACTCACCTTGCACTCTGCACATTCAGCAGCCCGCTTCGAGCACCGACTCGTTTGTCGTTCGTCCTCGGGTGTCACGTGGGAGATACTGTAGGCGAACAGGCGGGGCATGGCAAGGGCAAGTTCGTAAATCAAGCAGTCGGAGCGGGACGCCGGGTAGGAACGGGATCTCACACAAAGCCACGAAGCCACAAGGGTCGGACGGATGACGGTTGGTCTTCACTTCGTGGCTTCGTGCCTCCGTGTGAGCCGATCCGTTCGCACCATCCGGGGTGGCCGGCGGCTGCCCCCTCGTCGCCCGTCGCAACCTGCGGCCCGCCTGATCTTCCCTTTCGCGTATCTCGCGTATTTCGCGGTTGCCGACCCTCTTCTCGTCCCGAAACCGGCGATCTCGTTTCCCCGGGCCGGGACCCTGGCCCCGGGGAGGGCGACGCATGCGTCGCCCCTGCATTCGCGTCCGCCCTCGCGGTCCTTCGTGCTTCACAACTCCTCGCTGGTCACTTCTTGTCTTATTGGCGTTCTTGGCGACTTGGCGAGAGGTGGAT
>JAAYVJ010000354.1 GCA_012517265.1 Planctomycetota bacterium
CCACGTTCACCGGGCCGGGCGAGGTCCTGGGCGTCGGGACGCTCTATTGGCATGACGCCGGGTCCAGGTTGCACATCCACACCGCCATCGGCAAGGACGGCGAGAACCTCGTCGGCTGCCCCCGCCGCGACACGAAGACCTCACTCATCCTGGAGATCACGATCCTCGATATCACCGGCATCGAGGCGACGCGTCAGTTCGATCCCGGCAGAGGCATGAAACTGCTCCGTCTGGGGACCGGCGCCTGACGGGAGCAGATTCTGAAGACGGTCCATTCGAAGGTTGTCTGCAGGGGCGCGGGGGGGGCTCACGTCATTGCAGGCCGTGTCGACGCTCCTGGTCTGGACTGCATTTCGTCGGGCAGCCTGCGTTCCGAAAAAATTCCCGTCGCGAGAGCGAATTGCCGAACCGACGGCTTCTTTGCGGGCTATTTCCTAAATCGTAATGATTACGAATATCGTGGAAAGGGCTGTATGGCCAAGTCCAGGACGCAGATCGACCGCCGGGTGCAGGCATTCATTCAGACCTGCCGCCGGCAGGGCCTGAAGGTAACCCATCAGAGGATGGAGATCTTCCGCGAACTGGCCGTCAGCCGGACGCATCCGGACGCGGAGGCCGTGTTTCGGGCGGTGGCGGGGCGCGTGCCGAGCATCTCCCGGGATACGGTCTATCGCACGCTCTCGACCCTCGAGGCCGAAGGCCTCATTCGAAAGGTCGAACCTGTGTTTGAGAGCGTCCGCTACGACGCCAATCTGGATCCACACCATCATTTCGTCTGCACGGCGTGCGGCGCGATCCATGATTTTTACAGCGAGGATCTGGATCGCCTTCCGATCCCGCCGTCTGTGAAGGCGCTCGGCCAGATTGACTCGGCCCAGGTTCAGATTCGAGGAGTCTGTTCGGTCTGTGTGGATCGCAAGAGCCAGTCGCGGCAGCACCGAGCCGAATGACGTTCGTTGCCATCCGGCGTGGCGCCGGGTGGAAAGATGGAAGAACATGGAATGAGTGCGGCGTTCTACGATTCGCCAGATGAAAGGAGTTCGAGTCATGAGCAACGAGAGCAAGTGCCCGGTGACAGGCAGAGGACACGGACACGCAGCCGCCGCCGGCACGACGAACCAGGACTGGTGGCCGAATCAATTGAGGCTCGATGTTCTGCACCAGCATTCCGCCAAGTCCAACCCGATGGGCGGAGACTTCAATTACGCCAAGGAATTCAAGAGTCTCGACCTGGCGGCTGTGAAGAACGACCTCCGCGAGCTGATGACCAAGTCGCAGGACTGGTGGCCGGCGGACTTCGGCCACTATGGACCGTTGTTCATCCGGATGGCCTGGCACAGCGCCGGCACCTACCGGGTGGGCGACGGCCGGGGCGGCGGCGGTCGCGGAAATCAGCGATTTGCGCCCTTGAACAGTTGGCCCGACAACGCCAATCTCGACAAGGCCCGCCGGCTGCTCTGGCCGATCAAGCAGAAGTACGGGCGGAAGATCTCCTGGGCCGATCTGATGATCCTGGCCGGCAACGTCGCTCTGGAGTCGATGGGTTTCAAGACCTTCGGCTTCGGCGGCGGACGCGAGGACATCTGGGAGCCGGAAAAGGACATCTACTGGGGCTCGGAGGGCAAGTGGCTGGAAGACAAACGCTACTCCGGCGACCGGGATCTAGAAAACCCGCTCGCGGCGGTGCAGATG
The DNA here is from genome assembly GCA_012517265.1 of Planctomycetota bacterium. Classification (GTDB taxonomy): domain Bacteria; phylum Planctomycetota; class Phycisphaerae; order Sedimentisphaerales; family Anaerobacaceae; genus PLanc-01. Next base: position 1,693 of record JAAYVJ010000354.1, read on the forward strand.
GGCCTGATCTACGTCAATCCGGAGGGGCCGAACGGCAACCCGGACCCGATCGCGGCGGCCAAGGACATCCGCGAGACCTTCGCTCGCATGGCGATGAACGACGAGGAGACGGTGGCCCTCATCGCAGGCGGCCACACCTTCGGCAAGACCCACGGCGCCGGTCCTGTGTCTTATGTGGGGCCTGAGCCCGAGGCAGCCCCCATCGAGGAGCAGGGTCTGGGCTGGAAGAGCAACTTCGGCACCGGCAAGGGCAGCGATACGATCACCAGCGGCCTGGAGGTCACCTGGACGAACACGCCGACCAAGTGGAGTAATAACTTCTTTCGGATTCTGTTCAGCTACGAGTGGGAACTGACCAAGAGCCCGGCCGGCGCCCACCAGTGGATCCCCAAGGGCGGCGCTGGCGCCAATTCGGTGCCGGACGCCCACGACCCCTCGAAACGTCATGCACCGGCCATGCTCACCACGGATCTCGCGTTGCGGTTCGATCCGGCCTACGAGAAGATCTCGCGGCGGTTCTACGAACATCCGGACCAGTTCGCGGACGCGTTCGCCAGGGCTTGGTTCAAGCTGACGCACCGCGACATGGGCCCGCGCACTCGTTATCTGGGCCCGGAGGTGCCGGCCGAAGAGTTGATCTGGCAGGACCCCATCCCCGCCGTCAATCACAAGCTGGTCGACGCGAAAGACATCGCCTCGCTCAAAGCCAAGATCCTGGCCAGCGGCCTGTCCGTCTCGGAGCTGGTTACGACCGCCTGGGCGTCTGCGTCCACCTTCCGCGGCTCCGACAAACGCGGCGGCGCCAACGGCGCCCGCATTCGTCTGGCGCCGCAGAAGGATTGGGAAGTCAACCAGCCCGCCCAACTGAAGAAAGTGCTCAAGACTCTGGAGGGTATCCAGGCCGCGTTCAACAAGGCGCAGTCCCGCGGTAAGAGGATATCCCTGGCGGACCTGATCGTCCTGGCCGGTTGCGCGGGCGTCGAGCAGGCCGCGAAGAGCGCCGGCTGCGAGGCGACGGTTCCCTTCACGCCGGGACGCATGGATGCATCGCAGGAGCAGACCGACGTTGCCTCTTTCTCCGTGCTCGAGCCGGTCGCGGACGGTTTCCGCAACTACCAGAAGGCCCGTTTCGCCGTCTCGGCCGAGGAACTGCTGGTCGACAGGGCGCAATTGTTGACCCTGACGGCGCCCGAGATGACGGTGCTCATCGGCGGCATGCGCGTTCTGCACACCAACTTCGGCGGCTCCCGGCACGGCGTTTTCACCAAGCGGCCGGGGACGCTCACCAACGACTTCTTCGTGAACCTGCTCGACATGGGCACAGTGTGGAAGCCCGTTTCCCAGGACGGCGACATATTCGACGGTCGTGACCGCGCAACGGACGCGCCGAAATGGACCGCCACTCGCGTCGATCTGATCTTCGGCTCGAACTCCCAGCTCCGGGCCCTGGCCGAGGTCTACGCCTGCGCGGATTCCCAGGAGAAGTTCGTGCGCGACTTCATCGCGGCGTGGGACAAGGTCATGAACCTGGACCGGTTCGATCTGGCCTGATCGGCACGCGAGCGTCGATGCTATTGCGTGTGATTGTGAAATGCGACAACCAACTCAAGTAAAAGGAGAATCGCGAATGTGCAATGAGAACAGACTGCCGTTGATTGGCGAAAAAGCCCCGTCGTTCAAGGCCGAGAGCACGCAGGGGCCGATCAACTTCCCCGACGACTTCAAGGGCAAGTGGGTCATCTTCTTCTCGCACCCGGCCGACTTCACGCCGGTCTGCACCACGGAGTTCATGACCTTCGCGTCGATGCAGCCCCAGTTCGAGAAGCTCAACTGCAAGCTGCTGGGCCTTTCCATCGACAGCACGTTCAGCCACATCGCCTGGCTGCGCACGATCAAGGAGAAGATCGAGTACAAGGGGATGAAGGGCGTCGAGGTCACGTTCCCGGTCATCAGCGACCTGAAGATGGACGTCTCCAAGGCCTTTGGCATGCTCCAGCCGGCGGCCAGCACGACGCAGGCGGTTCGCGCGGTCTTCATCATCGACCCCAACGCCGTTGTCCGGGCGATCCTGTACTACCCGCTGAGCAACGGACGCAACATGGATGAGATCAAGCGGCTGCTAATCGCGATGCAGCATTCCGACGAGCACAAGATCGCCACGCCGGCCAACTGGCAGATCGGCGACGACGTGATCGTTCCGCCGCCGGGTTCGTGCGGCAGCGCCAAGGAACGCGTCGAGAAGCCCGCCGCGGACACCAAGGTCCTGGACTGGTTCATGGTCCTCAAGAAGTGCCCGCACGGAAAATGAGAGAAGACGAGATATTCCCCCATGGGCGGCAACGCGATTGCCGCCCATGGGTTCTTCAGGCGCGAGCGCCCGGCGCACCCATCTTTGCCGCGTGGGTGTCCGGCGATACTGCACCTGCCCAAGGTCATTCTGCCACGTCTTGTTGCCCGGGCCCAGAGTTAAGCCGCGTAAGCCGCCTCTCCATGACCCGGCTTCCATCCCTCGTCTTGTCCCTGACCAACCACGCGTTACCCCACCGATTCCGGGCTGTCTCGTGGAAGATGGTTCCATCTGTCGTATTGTGGACGCACGCTGCAATGGCGGCGTTGGGGATCGATCTTTCGGGCCCTGGCGTCGGCGCGGTCCGAGAGGCCGTGCTGTTGGCGTTCGACAACGACAGTATTCCCTTCCGCCACGGCCTGCAATTGGAGTTGATCGCGGCTCAAGGCGATGGGGGCAACCCGGTCGTGCCCCTCGGCGGCCCCCGCGCGGCGGATACCGGTTTGGGACCATCCGGCAATCGCGCCGAGCGTCTCGAATGGTGTCAGACCCTCGGCCTGGGATTGTTCATCCATTGGAGTGTCGATTCGCAACTGGGCATCGTGATCCGCCATTCGCTGGGGGGCGCATCCGCAGATGATGCCGACCGCTTTCTCAATTGCATGAGAACTTGACCCAGAGGATTTCAAGCCGCGTCGATGGCCCAGGCTTGCGAAATTGGCTGGCATGAAGTTCATGGTGTTCACCGCCAAACACCGTAGCGGTTTGCTGCATCTTCGAAACGCGGACCACCGATTTTCCCATCCGGCAGACACCGTACGCCCGCGATATCACGGGGATCGTTTGAGTAAGGCCTCGACTGGGCTCGACATCGCCAGAACGCCTTGCAGCAACTCGGGTCGACCTATACACTCTGGGGGTTCGGCTCTCGAAGGCTGGGGGCGGGCGTACGCGGTATTCTGTGACAAGGGGATGACGTTGAAGACGACAGGCGTCCGTTGGGTGTGTTTGTTGGCTTTGGCAGGGGGGGCGATCGCCGCGGCGAGCTCTGCGCCGCCTGCGCTGTACGGCGTCGATGCCCTCGGCAGGGCGATGCCCGGGCCGGGACAGGTGCGGGAATTCCGCCGGGACCGCTACGTGGGGATTTTCTATTTCCTCTGGCTGCGTCTGAACGAGGTCCACGACAACTCCCTGATCCTCCAGGCCAACCCCGACGCCAGGCAGAGCAACGCCTCGCCGCCGTGGGGGCCGCCCAACGCGTTTCACTTCTGGGGCGAGCCCCAGTTCGGCTACTATCGCAGCGACGATCCCTGGGTCCTGCGCCGGCACGCCGCGCTGCTCTCGGACGCAGGGGTGGACTTCCTCATCTTCGATACGACCAACGCCGTGGTCTACGAGGACGTGGTCTTGCGGTTGTGCGAGGTTTTCGATCAGCAGCGTCTGGCCGGAGACCCCGTGCCGCAGATCGCGTTCATGGTGAACACGCAGGCGGGCCACACGGCCCAGCGGATCTACGAATTGTTTTACAAGCCGGGACGGTATCCCGACCTGTGGTTCCGCTGGCAGGGCAAGCCCCTGTTGCTCTGCGATCCGGCCGAGGCGTCGAAGGAGGTCGCGGATTTCTTCACGCTGCGCAAGGCCCACTGGCCGTTCGAGTTGGTCAATACGCACAACGCCTGGCATTGGGAGGCGACCTATCCGCAGGTCTATTCCTACGATCGGGATCCGTCTGTGCCCGAACAGGTGAACGTCTCGGTCGGCCAGAACCTGCACTGGAAGACCACGCGAGTCGAAATGATGAGCACCGGCCAGGCCCGCGGGCGGCACTTCCACGACGGCGTGCTCGACGATCGTCCCCAGTCCTACGTGCACGGCCTGAACTTCGGCGAGCAGTGGAAACGCGCCCTGGACCTGGACCCGAACGTCGTCTTCGTTACTGGCTGGAACGAGTGGATCGCGATGCAGTTGAACACGGGGCAGGGGCCCGTCGTATTCTGCGACCAGTTCAGTCCTGAATTCAGCCGCGACGTGGAGATGATGAAAGGCGGCTATGGCGACAACTATTACATGCAGATGTCCGCGAACATCCGGCGGTTCAAGGGGATGACCCCGACGCCGCAGGCGTCCGCAGGCGCGACGATCGACCTGTCGGGGCCGCTGAGTCAGTGGGACGATGTCGGGCCGGAATACCGCGACCACGGTCTGGACACGCTGCCTCGCGACTTCCCGGGCTGCGGCGACAACCACTACATCGTCTGCTCGGGCCGCAATGACTTTCGCGTCCTGAAGGTCGCCAGGGACGAGCGGAACGTCTACTTCTACGCCCGAACCGACGGTCCCATCACTTCGCCCGCCGATCCGAATTGGATGTGGCTGCTGGTTCACGTCGATGGCGCGACCGGGCCCAACTGGGAGGGGTTCGACTTTCGCGTGAACGGCCGGGTCCTCGGCGCAGGCAAGACCTCCGTCGAGGCGTGCGAGGGTGGCTGGCGCTGGCGGCAGATCGGCCAAGCCGCCTTTCGCGTGGAAGGCAGGGAACTACACGTCGCGGTGCCCCGGGATCTGCTCGGCATCCGGCCGGGCGGCTTCGCCCTCGAATTCAAGTGGATCGACAACGCCAAGCGCCCAGGGGATATCCTGAACGCCTACGTGGACGGCGACGCCGCGCCCGACGGACGCTTCCGCTACCGCTACGACGCGCCGTCGTCTCTTTGACCGACGCCTTCGTCACAATTTCACTCTCGATACATGGGCTGAATTGGACTCTCATGAAGACCGTACTTTTCGACTTGGATGGAACGCTGGGCGACACGTTGCCGCTGTGCATGGCCGCATTCCGCGAAGCGATCGAGCCGCTGGCCGGGCGTCGGCTCTCCGACGAACAGATCGTCGCGGCGTTCGGCCCGTCGGAAGAGGGGACCGTCGCGATGCTGCTGCCCGACAGGAAGGACGAAGCCCTGCTGCGTTACCTCGAACGCTATGAGGCCCTGCACGGCTGCTGTCCCGAACCGTTCCCCGGCGTGCGGGAGATCCTGGACTATCTCAAGAGCCGCCGCGTCTGTGTCGGCCTGGTCACCGGCAAGGGCCCCCGCAGCGCGGCGATGACGCTGGCCCGCTTCGGCCTGGGCGACTGCTTCGACGTGGTCAAGACAGGCGAGGCGAGCGGCCCGGTCAAGGACCGCCGGATCGAGGAGGTCATTGCCGAGTTCTCTCCGCCTCGCGAGGACGTCCTCTACGTGGGCGATTCCCCCAGCGACGTGACTGCGTGCCGACAGTGCGGCATCCGGATCGCCGCGGCCGCCTGGTCGCCCACCGCCGACGTCGAGGCCCTGCGAGCCATGCGTCCCGACCACCTGTTCACGTCGATCCCGCCGTTCTTCGCCTTTCTCAAGAGTTTCTGCGGCGACTGACGCCCGCAAGCCCAGACCGCGGCTTGTGAATTGAACGCCGCGACTTATCCCGTTATACTGCCTGCCAGTCCTTCAGTCATCGAATAACGAAGTCCCTGGATACGCCATGACCAAGGTGCCTGCCACAGAACTGAGCGATCGCATGCAGCGATTCCGGGCCTCCATGGATGCGGAGAACCCCAATTGGGAGTTGGCCGCGATCTTCGGCCGGATCAACCAGTACTACTTCACCGGCACGATGCAGGACGGCGTCCTGCTCATCCCGCGCGACAGGCCGGCGGTGCTCTGCGTGCGAAGGAGCTTCGAGCGGGCCTGCGACGAGTCGCTGTTCCCCGACATCCGCCCGATGAAGGGCTTTCGCGACGCCGCGCCGCTGGCGCCCGGCGCCCGGGACATCATCCACGTCGATATGGAGGTGGTTCCCCTGGCCTTGCTCGGCCGGTTCCGAAAGTACTTCCCGTGCAGGGAAGTCGCGTCGATGGACATGCAGGCCCTCTGCGTGCGGGCCGTGAAGAGTCCCTATGAGCTGGCCGTTCTGGCCGCGGCGGGGGCCGTTCACAGACGCGTCCTGGAGGAACGAGTCCCCCAGTTGCTCCGCGAGGGCATGAGCGAGGCCGAGCTCGGATGCGATCTGTACTCGCTCATGGTCCGTGAAGGGCATCAGGGCATCGTCCGATTCGGCATGTTCGGCGTGGACATCGCGGTCGGCCAACTGGGCTTCGGCGAAAGCTCGATCTACCCCACGAGCTTCGACGGGCCCGGCGGATGCGTCGGGCTCGGGCCGGCCGCCCCGGTCCTGGGCAGCAGGGACCGCAGGCTCCGCAAGGGCGACCTGGTTTTCGTGGACATCGGCCTGGCGGTCGACGGCTATCACACAGACAAGACCGTCGTCTACACGTTCGGCGGGTCGTTGCCGGACGAGGCAATCACGGCCCACAATCGGTGCGTCGAGATCCAGCGTCACCTGGCCTCGCTGGCCAGACCCGGCGCGATCCCGTCGGAGATCTACGCGAGCGTTGTGGAGAGCCTGGACCCGCAATTCCTTCAGAACTTCATGGGCTTCGGCGACCGCCGGGCCAACTTCCTTGGCCACGGCGTGGGGCTGCAGATCGACGAGATGCCGGTCCTGGCCGACGGATTCGACGAGCCCCTGGCCGCCGGCATGGTCCTGGCCCTGGAGCCCAAGAAGGGCATCCCCGGCGTCGGCATGGTCGGCGTGGAGGACACCTTCGTGGTCGGCTCGGAAGGAGCCGCCAGCATCACAGGGACCAACCCAGGCCTGATCCCGGTCGAACCCTGATCCGTCCCGACGGACGGAGGGGCACGGCCTCTGGCCAAGCCGGCAAGGACGCCAAGGAACTGCGGAACCGCCGGGTTTTCCACGATCCGGATTTCCTTCGCCGTCAAGCCGTACGACTCATACGCCAGCCGGTCGATCTCCCGATCGGTCGCCGCGCCTATAGTTGACGATAGACGTCTCGCCTGTGCCGGATATAATAGACGATTAGCCGGCGGGCGGCCTTATTGACTGCATAGATGATCCGCTAATGGCCGACACGGATACGATGCAGTTCCTCCGCCGCACTCAGTTTGCGCGATCCGCGAGGAAGAGGGTTGTCTTGCAGAGCCTCGACGTGCTTGAAGACGCGCACGATCATCGACTGCGGCAATGATCGCAGGTCCTTTTCCACCGATGGTTTGAGGATGACCCTATAGGACGCCATCTTTTTTCAGCCGACGCTTCATGGTTTCAAGACTGACCGCCCGCTCGTTCCGGCGCTCCGCAACCATCGCCAGATCGTGCAGATCCTCCATCAACTCCTGATATCGCTTGAGGGAGAGGATCACGGCGGTCTTCTTGCCGTCTGTGTCAACAACGTATTGTTCTTGAGCGGCCATGGCCTGTATACTCCTTTTTCGCTATTACGTCACTCCTACTACTATACTCTCGCGGCATCGTGCGTCCACCCCCAATTTCAACCCCCTGCACCCAACCTGGCTCCACTACAGAGGCCACGGACGTTGCCTTCCGGTGCACGCCGCCGCGAGGGGCCCGGCAATTCCAGTCAGTCCGCCTCGCCCGTACGAACTGCTGCGATGGACCCCTCGTATCGGCACGCCCCCACGGGGTTGTGTCCGGCGCATCTGACCGCCGGGAACAGTCGGCGTCCGCCGAGAACACGGGAGTGGAACCGCCCCTGCCGCAGGAGAGCCGTCAGCTTCAGCTTGGCGCGGGCGCGACAGTAATCGCCATCATCGCCTCGACGCCCCCGCCAAGGTTCTGCGCCAACGACGCTCCCGGCAGTGCCATTCGTGACTGTCCCCGGCATCTCAAACCGTCCCTTTATGTAGTTCGCCGGACGGTTACGGCGTTATGGCCATCAGCGTCACGCCCGCCGCTGCGACGACCACCGCGTATAGAAAGCCTGCTGTCGGGCCCATCGCTGTCCACAACAGACCGACAACCAGACTGGACCCGAAATCACCGATCCCGTTGACCACGCCGAGCACACCATAGGCGGTACCTGCGACCTCCGTCTTGACGTAGTCACGGACCGCCACTCCTTCCATCGTATCCTCCCAGGCGATGAACACGCCGGCCAGAGAGAAGAAGATCGCGAACCACCAAACGGTCGGAACCACGAAGGCAAAGCCCGCAAATGTGATTACCGCGACGCCGTACCCGACGGCCAGATAACGCGTCCGGGAGAACCGGTCGCTCAGTGCGCCGATAGGGAAGGAAGCCATCGCGTACACGACATTGCGAAGCGTATACAGCAGCGCGGCCACCCTTGCAGCTTCCAGCGATCCCAGCGTCGGCGCCAGAACGGTCGTGGCCCGCAAGATCATCAAGGTGGGCGCGAAGTCCGCAATCCCGAACACGCCTACCGCCAGCAGAAAGGATCGATACGCACGCGGCATTGCGCGTAACGTGCTCCACAATCGCATCTCATGGTTGGGGGCCCGGTGCTTTTCCCGAACCATGAAAGCCATCGTCGCCACCGACAATAGGCCCGGAACAAGGCTCAGCAAGAAAATGACGCGAAAGGGCCAGCCGACAGCACCGGCCAGCCCCGGTATCCAACCAATCACCGCGTTGGCGACGGCCGGGTGTGCCGCAGCCAGACTCAACAGTCCAAACGCCGCCAAAGGCCCCACAACGGCTCCAGCCGTGTCTCCGGCCCGGTGAAAGCCGAAAGCCTTGCCGCGATCCTCGGGCCTGACCGAATCGGCCAACATGGCGTCCCGCAAGGGGCCGCGAATACCCCGGCCCAACCAGCCCACGACCCTCGCCAGCAGGATCAAAGGCCAGGCGAACGCGAAGGTGATCAGGGCTATGCCAAATGCCGTCAGAGCATACCCGATTATGGACCAACCCTTGCGATGGCCGATCCTATCGCTGTGGAATCCTGCACCGAGCTTGACGAAACTGGACGTCGCATCGGAGACGCCCTCAATGAAACCCAGTGCGGCCACAGACGCCCCGATGGCCTGCATGAACTGCGGCAGGACTGCCGTAGCCATCTCGTGACAGAAATCGCTCAGGAAACTGGTCAAGCCGAAGGCGAAGACGTTCCGATTGAGCCATCTGTTCCTGACCACGGCGTTACTCCTTGTGTCTACGAGGCCGTCTTTCATAATAGGTGCTCCGCACCGTCGATGAGGCCGATGTTGAGGCCATCCGGATGGAATCGTTCCATCAGGATCTCCCTCGCCCGCCCCACGGTTTCCCACAGTTCCGCTTGTACATCGAGAGACAGGCCGAACAGGCTCGCCGTCACCGATTTCGCGATCACCAGCGCATGTGCTTTCGACACGGGGCTTGTGTTCAGAAACGCCACACAGCGGCGGGTTTCCAGGACCAGCCTCTCCCGGGCAGCGGGATAGAAGGGCGAATCGGATACCAGAGTCTCTTCAGAGGAGTCCCTGTTCCTTGCATCGGTTTTGTCCAGCATCAATTTCTCCCGGTGATTGCGTAGGCTTCGCCCCCTTCAATCATGCGAATTCGTCTTGCCGTCCGTCTCAGCGCAAGAGGAAGCAGCACAGGAAGGGACCATCTCCCGCAGGAGGGCAAGGTCGGCCTGCACCTGCTCTGCGTCCTGGGAACCCACTCGCCCCTCGCCAGCACGGCTCAGTTGATCGCGGAACAACGCGACATAGGCTTCGTACGCATTGCCCGTGTTTTCCAGATTCTCCTTCAACCAGGTTCGTACCTTCTCCCCGTGGTCTCTCAGCGTGGACCAGACCGCCACCTCGGCCTGACGTACGATCCGCCGCCTCACCTGCCAGACGGCCAGTGCGGGCCACCGGGATAGCACCTTGGAGCACCGCATCCGGGGGACTCCATTCAGTCGTTCCTCGTCGGCGCGCGGCAAGGGCGTGAAATCCGCCGTCGTCTCCTGCAACGTCAGGTTCTCCGGTCCGCCGAAGGCCTGCGAGACCTTTCGAAGCGTCTGTTCAAGCGATCTCACCAGTTCTTCCATTTGCCGGCGGGCGTCCTCGGCCGTTGCGACCATTTCTGTGGCCACGGTGGCTACGAGAGCTTCAGGGCAGGCCTCGCCTCTTCGCGCCACGGCGACAATGTTTCTTGCTGCCTGCTCCAGGGTCTTCGCCACCCGCTCCGCCAAATCGATCTCGACCGGTTGGGTCAACCGGGCGGCGACGGCCGCAATTCGGTTGTTCGCCTCGGCCAACATCGCTTCGATCTCAGACGGGTTGGAGCCGGTCTCCGCCGGCGCTGCGTCCTCGGACCGACCGAGCAGGATCTCCAGATACGACGCAACCAGCTCCGCCAGGTGGGCGGTCTTGCGATGGATGGACTGGGCGGCCAATTCCTGATGCCGCTCGGTCAGCGGCGCGATGGCCTCCCGGAACCAGCGGTCGGCCAGGGCCATCTCCGGCGGGCGCGCGCTCACCGGGTAGATGGGAATCTCATGGCCGATCTCTTTGTGGACTTGCTCGTTCACGTAGTCTGTTACGCGGCGCCGATCCGCTTCGTTCAGCAGGTCCGCCTTGCTGATCAGGATCATCGCGGGGATGGCGGCGTCGAAGAACCCCCGCAAAAGCGCGATGTCTTCGTGATTCATGCCGGCGCCGGCGTCGATCAGCAGAACCCCTACATCGCAGCGAGGAAGGTATGCCTTCGTTTGCGCGGCTCCGAGGGTCGCCAGCGACCCCACGCCCGGCGTATCCATGAACGCCACGCCTTCGGCCAGTCGAGGGTTCGCCAGGCGAACCTGCACTTCGGTGACGTGCCTGCGGTTGTCGGGGTTGCCCTCCTCCGTCACGAACTCGGCGATCCGGTTCAGCGGCCAATGCTGCGGCTGCGATATCTCGAATTGCACCACGAGCTCGTTCTGCTCGGCCCGGCACAGACGCGTCAGAACAGCCGTCACGGGCAGAACGCCAATCGGAAGAATCTCCTCTCCCAGCAGGTAATTCAACAGCGACGACTTGCCGGAGCTGACTCGGCCGAAGAAGGCCACTTCCAGGTCCGCCGACTCCAGCCGCTCGACGACGCTCTCGAGCATCGGATGCAGCTCGACCAGTCCGTGGCGGGTGATCACGCCTTCCAGCGTCGAAACGGCCTGACGATTGTCGGGCGTCGTCGCCAAGCGGACGAGGCGCTGGGCAAGATCGTCGCCACGAGATCGCGACAGGTACGCCTGGGCGCCGCGGCACAGACGTTGCAGATCGGCGCAGACGCCCGCGATCTTCTGCGCCGCTTCCGGCTCCAGGTGGCCGTACCCCAGGAGATGCTCCGGCTCCATGTCCGCCAGATCGATCAGCACTCCTGTCAGACTGCACCCGATGGCCCACGCGGCCCCCGTGCGATGCCCTGTGTCGGAGATGTCCAGGTCCTGCATGGCCGTCCACATCTTCTCGCGAAGGCGCTGGATATAGCTGGCAACCGTGTGGCGAGCCATTGGTTCGACGTCGAGAGCGTAGGGGGAAAAAGGCGACTGGGAACCCACCGCCTGCAGGATGGCCTCGATCTCCGCAAGCCGATTGTCGATGTGCCGAAATGTGCTCTCGATACGACGCCGGTGGTTCTGGTTCATCATCGCATCGCCAAGATTCTTCGACAGTCATGCTTCATAAACAGACAGTGCATCGCGTGCATCACGGTCGCAGCGTCGCGCTCAGGCGAAGTGGACACAGGAGAAGTTCTATCGCCTCGCGCACGTCGCGAACAACCACATCGGTCGTCGCCAGTAGTTCACCGGCGGCCCCTTCGGAGCCGATCACCGCAATCCCCAACGCCGCATGCGACAACTCGAGGGAACCCTGTCCGGGTACGGTGAGTACAATAGAATCTCGTTGTCCCATGATCTCAGCCCGATCATTCTTTCTCGCAGCCAATTTTGCACGCGATCAAGTCCAGCAGCCCGCGGGTGTTCGGATCATCCTTCTGATCCAGGGCCTTCTGCGCCCATTCCTGTGCCTCGGCGATCTTGTTCTGTCGATAGAGACACCACGCCAAGTGGTTCTTGAACTGGACTTCGCAGGGATTCAGCCAGATGGCCCGCCGAAACTGGGGCTCGGCGATCCAGAAGGCCTCACGCGACATGAGGTGTACCCCCAACGCGTCGCGGTCGTAGCCCAAGTGCGAATCAGGCCGCAAGGCATCTTCGCGTCGTTCGTTTTGATCTCGGTTGTCAACACGCCCCTTCGCCATGATCGGCCTCAACGATTCTCCTGGCCGCTGCCCTCACCATGCGGACTTCGACATCGGTCTGTGTCCCCAAGAATGCCAGAGCCTCCGGCGTGCGGATCTTGCCCAGAGCCTCGACTGCCGCCGTGGCGATGTAAACATCGTCGGTCCTGCGAACCAACTCGATCAGAGCGCTGACCGCCCGCCGTTCCCGCCGCTGCCCCAGAATCCACGCGGCCCGCAGCGGGGTCTGCCGCTCCGGATGGCTCAGGGCAAGAATCAATTTCTCGCAATAGTCCTTGGAATCGTAGAAGTGGCGGATATTCAGCCCGCATTCGGGGCACTGCGCCAAGTCTTCCGCGAAGTCCTTCCAGCATCCTGGACAGTAATACCTCATGGCGTCCCGCCACGTCTTCCTGGAAGCTCGGGGCCTAATAGACCAGGAACACCCAGGCAAGCACCGGCAAGCTGATGGCCATCGGGCCTGCGAAGACTGCCGCACACAATACCTTCGGCATGCCGAGGCCGAAGGCGATGCCGGCGCCGCAGACCCAAGCACCGGCGACGACCGCCGCTACGGTGCTCTTCCATCGCCGAGCCCTCGCTTTTGCCCTTTCCTCCTGAGAAGTGGGCACACACTGCTCGAGCATCCAGAACATTTTGTGCATCCCCACCGCGCACACCACGAAGAAAGCGACTGCCACGATAGTCTTGATAATCACGGCGAACCTCCCCTTGGAGACAATCCGTACTCACATATGGCTCTCCGGCGGCG
>JAAYVJ010000355.1 GCA_012517265.1 Planctomycetota bacterium
CCCCATTGTTTGTCTTCGTAGTCGCGGGTTTCGGTGCCCACCCAGGTCCTGTCGAAGTCCGCGGTCTCCACCACGACATCGTAGCCGCGATTGTGGAACTGGTCGTACCACTGGGGGTACTTGATGATGATCTTGACCTTGGGATTGACCGCGCGGGCGGGCGCGAGAATTCGTTCGCGGCTGACCCTCGTCATCAGGTCGCAGCGGTATTGGGCCCAGGTCTGATCGCCGCGGGCCTTCTGGCACTCGGGACACTCGCAATCGGTGAACCAAAAGTCGTCGATCATGATCTCGTCGGACAGCGATGCGGCGTACTCGAAGATCTCCTGGACCCGCTTCTGCGTCGCCTCGTCGGTGTAGCAGGAAATCCCCTTCCAGCCGGTGGACTTTTTGCCGATGTTGGTGGGCGTCACGCAGCCGGAGACGTCGATCCCGGCCTCGCGGAACCGGTTCATCGCGTGCTCGATCGCGGGCTTCTCAGCGGTATACCCGTCGCGATAGGACTCCATGAACACGCGCGTCACGCCGGTCTGTTTGCACCAGTCGATCGCCTTGTCGATTCCCGGGTCGCTTGAAAGATGGTCCCGCACATCCTGGGCGGTCAGCAGAGTCGAGATCCTCAGCGTGTCCTTGTTCGCTTTCGCCATTTCCCACAGCGACTGCCCCCAGGCGCTCGACGTGACGATCAGAATTGAAGCGACGAGAACCGCCGCACGCTGCAAGTGATTTGTCTGCATCATGGCCTCCGCGACAGCGTTTCTGTCAGTTGGATTTGGTGCTTTGGATCTGTTTCGGACTTCGAGTTTCGAATTTCGCGCTTCGCTTGAGCATCACGCCGAATCACCGAGAAGCTTCACCAGCTTGTCTTTGATACGCCGGCAGGCCTCGGTCGGGTCGTTCGCCTTCGTCGCCGCGGCGCAGACCGCGACACGCTGGGCCCCGGCGCGGATCACCTGCTCGACGTTGTCCGCGGTGATGCCGCCGATGGCGACGTGGCTGATTCCGGTGCCTTCGAGCCTGGCCAGACCCTGTTTGATGTAGTCGGCGCCGGCGATTTCGATGTCCGGCTTGGTCTGCGTCGGGAACGCCGGCCCCAGGCTCACGTAGGTGGGCCGGCCCGGCACGGCTCCCTCGAGCTCCTTGAATGAGTGCGTGCTCTTGCCGATGACCAGCGGGCTCAGTTGAATCCGACGGACCTGCTCGATCGGCAGATCGTTCTGGCCCAGGTGCACCCCGTCGGCCCCGGCGGCGGCCGCGATGTCGGCCCGGTCGTTGATGATGCTCAGCGTCCCCATCTCCCGGCAGATCTCCACGAACTCGACGGCCGTGGCGAACAGCCGGTCGTCAGGGACGTCCTTGGCCCGCAACTGGATGCAGTCGGCCCCGCCGGCGGCGCATTTGCTGGCCAGCGCCAGCACCTCGGCGGGCAGACCGCTCGTGATGATCACATACAGGCGGACGCGGTCGAATCTCTCGACAGGGTCGCTGAACAGCACGATATCCTTCTCCAGGGTGTAGCTGTCGTACCGAAGCCGCTCGACCGTCTCGGCGACGGCTCGGTCTTCGGTCTGAATCACCTCCGAGAGGGCCCGCAGGGCCTCGGTCAGCCGCTTGGCTGCGGCTGTGAAGCAATCCTTCAGGGTCGTCCGCTGGTGCTGGCCCTGGACTTTCTGGCCGACCCCGACGTCGCCGAGGGTGTCTCGGCCGGCGATGAGCCTTCCGGCGTCCAGGCGGCCGACGGCGGCGCACAACTCGTGCCGGAGCCTCTTGGCGCGCTCGCTGAGCGGGGCGGAATTGAGCCCGAACCGGCAGTACTCCTCCATGACGCGCAGCGCCTCGCGGGCTCGATTGAAGTTCGCATCTATGATCCTGTATGCGGCTCTCTCCATAGCGACGCCGATTATACCTGATTGGCCCTCGTGTGGGTAGGGAAAATGACACCTCTCTTGCTGCAGGGCAAGTCCAGGCCCTGATGCGTCGCCAGTTGCCCCCGCACCAGTTGATTGTCCTGCGACCAGACGCTGATTATGGGAAGGGCCGCCATCCACTTCATGAGACATTTCTGGCTCATCCGCTTCTTGCGCGCTTCCTGGCGTGTTGGGGGCTCTGAGGTTGTGAAAGAATAGGTCTTGATCGGGATGATAGAATAGCAGACATGAACGGGCCAAGAATCCTGCCGGGAATCGAATCGATGCGCGACAAGAAGGAGACGTGCTCTGAAACGGCTGCGGCTGGTGGTTCGCTGCGGTTTCGTCGGCCGGACCGGCGGCAGATGCAGATGATGCCTATGTCGCTGGACGAAACGATCGCCGCGGAACATCACGTTCGGGTATTCTGGGAATTGGTGGGACTCCTGGACGTGTCGGAATTCGCGGCGGGGCTCAAGGTCGGTGCGGGAGAGACGCGGCGGTCGGCCACGGACGTTCGGCTGTTGGTCGCCTTGTGGTTGTACGCCGGACAACCAACGGGATACACGCAGCGAGCCGCGGGCCTCGACGACCGACAGTATGGTCGAGGACCATTTGATGGATGGGGGATTCGTGAAGTTCGAGCAGATCGAGCGGACCGAGCAGGCAGGGGTCAAGGTGTGCGCTTCCCCGCAGCAATCCCGCCAGGATCCGGACCCCCATCGAACGCGTGACACCGACAGCGTCGAGATTGCGGCCTGGCGAATCCGCATGGCGACGGAGGAGGCCAAGGCGATCTATAGACAACGCGCCTCCACCAGCGACACGGGCAACGCGGACGCGCGGATTATCGAGGGTTGGGTCCGTTCCTGGTGCGTGGTCCGCGCAAGGTCCGCTGCGTGGCGTTGTGGTCTGCGCTGGCGTACAACCTGATGCACTTCGGCAAGCTCTTGCTGAGCGATTGAGGTCCAGAAGGGGGACGAAGTTCCGCCGTGAAGATGAAATAGGCAGGCGGGCGAACCGCCGGACGCTCAGGCCTGCTTGAGCAGGTTGCGGCCCACGAGACATACGAAGCCCGACCGGCCGCCGAAGACGGGATGATAAGGGTGTCGGAATTCGGATTCTCTCACAACCTCAGGGTCCCCAAGGGCCATGGAAGTGCGCAAGAACCGGAGGAGCCGGATTTGATGTCGTTGACAGAGCCTCTCGCCTTGGCTATAGTGTGGGCTTCCCATGGGCGACATGCGACGCACAGCTTCGGACGCGGACGAATCCCGCAGCGGATCGCAGATGATTTCGTCGAACGGCCCGGCGGCCGTTCGATATCTGCAACTGCTTTGGGCTCATCGGCTTATGATCGCGTTGGTGTCCGTGATCCCCGCCGCGGCGGTTGCGACGTTGCTGACCCTGTGGCCCGCGAAGTACACCGCCACGTTCGTCTATGAGCGTCAACTGTCCGAAAGCCAGCACAGCGTCCTGTTGCGGCGATTCTTCAGCCAGGAGAACCTGGACAAGATCGTCCGGCGGCTCGACGAGCAGGGGCTTGCGGACTACGCCGGGAGGCTGGACAAGGCACGTGTCAGGCAGTCCTTCGACAAGCTGGTCCGATTCGAGGTCTCGCCGATCTACCCGAAGCGTCTCCAGACGACCGACCCGACGACGTCCGCGCAGATCAGCGCGTTCCAGGCCAGGCTGCTGTCGATCAAGGTCATCGGAGACTCGGAGCAGCAGGTCCTCAAGGCCGGAGCCATCATGACGGACAACGTCGAGAGCATTCTGCCCCTCTACGACATCCGCAACGAGCTGAAGGAATCGATCCAGCGGTATCAGCTCCTGGCCGCCCAGGTGGAAGACAATCGCTTCGCTCTGACAGTAGACCTCCAGACGGAACAGGCGAAGTTGGAGAAGCTCAAGGCCCTCGACGGCGCCACGGCGCAGGGTCCGCAAGCAAACATCGTCCTGCAGTTCACCGATGTCAAGAACAGCAGCGAGTTCCTGCCCCTGTCCAGCCAGATCCTGGCGGTCCAATCCCGGATCATCGGCCTGCAGGAAACGCTGGCCAGCGACACCGAGAAATATGGCTTCTACCTGAAGGTTCTGGACCTCAACGACAAGCTGCTCAAGCAGATCGAGGAAAGCCTGTTGACGGATTACACCGCCAAGCAGTTCCTTGCCTCCCTCAGCGAGCGATTGCTGGCCTGCAAGGAAGACGCGATCGCGGATTACCTCAAGTCCTACATCCGAAGGACGGAGAATCTGATCCAGGTGAACACCCGCGCCGGCGAGAAACCCGTCGTGTATCCGGTGCCGAAGGGCACGGCCAGAAACGGCATCCTGGCTTTCGTGGTCTGCCTGATGATCGCATCGCTGGCCGCGGTCCTGTCCGAGTATCAGCGCAGACGGCAGGTCTCCCCGGCCGACGACTCGCGGAGTTCGCCGAAGTGAGGCAGGGACAATCCGCGAAGGTCTTTCGCCCTGGACGGTGGGCACGATGCTGAACGAACTCAAAGCCACCTGCGGGCGCAATCGCCGAGTCCTCGGCAGTTTCCTCTCGCTCTCGATCGTGCAGTTCGCCAACTACCTGGCGCCCCTGGTCACGCTGCCTTACCTGTTCCGCGTTCTGGGTCCCGCCAAATTCGGGCTCGTGGAACTCGCTCGCGTCATCACGGTCTACTTCCTGTTCCTGACGGACTACAGCTTCGGCCTTTCGGCCACGCGGGAGATCTCCATCCGGCGGAACGATCCCGCCAGAATCTCCGAGGTATTCTCCGCGGTCCTGGTGCTTCGGTTCCTCCTGGTCGTCCTCAGCGCGGCGATCCTGTCGGCGGCGGTCTGGACGCTGCCCAAACTGCGGCCCGACTGGCCTGTCTACTACCTGTCTTTCGGCCACGTCCTGGGCATGTGGCTGTTCCCGGTCTGGCTCTTCCAGGGGCTGGAACGGATGAAACACATCGCGACGCTGACCGTGGTGTCCAAGACGCTCGTGATCGCAGGCATCTTCCTGATCGTTCGCAGGCAAGAAGACTACCTGTATGTCCCGCTGCTCCAGTCGTCGGGCGCGGTGTTCGTCGGACTGGCCGGCCTGGCGATTGCGATTCGCAGTTTCGGCGTTCGCTTCCGTTTGCCGCCGTCGGCCATGCTCAAGCGGGAATTCCTCGACGGCTGGCACCTGTTCGTCTCCAAGATGGCCACGACGATGTACACCACGAGCAACACCCTCATTCTGGGCCTGTTCACCGACCTGACCTTCGTGGGTTACTACGCGGCCGGCGACAAGATCGTCCGCGCGGTCCAGGGCCTGCAGCTCCCGTTGTCTCAAGCGATCTTCCCTCACATCGGCCGCCTGGCCTCGCAATCCCGCCGGGCCGCCCTGGCCTACACGGGCAAGATCACCCGCCTGGTCTCCGTCGCGACGCTGGCGATGTCCGCGGGTCTGTTCTTCGGCGCTCCCTTCATCACGCGAGTGGTCCAGGGGCAGGCTTCCCCTGAAGGGACCGCGGTCATCCGCATTCTGTCGTTCCTGCCCTTCATCATCGGCCTGAGCAACATGTTCGGCGTCCAGGTCATGGTCAACTTCGGGCTCCAGAAGACCCTCACGAGGGTGCTTCTCGCCGCCGGCGTCCTGAACATCCTCGTCGCCCTGTTGCTGGTCATGCCGCTCAAGCACGTGGGGGTCGCCACGGCCGCGGTGACCACGGAGACCTTCGTCACCGTCGCGCTCTTCCTGGCGCTGCATCGAAACGGGCTGGACGTCTTTCGAGCAGCGCGTACGGAGTCGTTCGACGGCCGGTGAGGATGGACGAACCGAGGTTTCCTGGTAGACTGGGGACGAACGCGTGGGGCGTCGATGGTTCGAGGCGTGGGAACGTGTCCGAAGGCAGAGAGAAAATCGCGGCGGTTGTGGTCACCTTCAACAGGAAGCTCCTGTTGAAGGAGTGTCTGGATTCGCTGTTTGCGCAGAGCCGGCCGCTGGATGCCGTCTACGTCATCGACAATCGCTCCACCGACGGCACATACGAACACCTGGTGGATCGCGGACTGATCCGGCCTGAGGCCGATTCCAGAGGAACAATCCGAACGGTACGATCCGTGCCCATCCCGGGACGCCACGACGTCCAGATCGACGTGCACTACGTCCGGCTGCCGATGAACTCCGGCGGGGCCGGCGGGTTCCACGAAGGCGTCACCCAGGCCATGGCGGGCGGATTCGACTGGCTTTGGCTCATGGACGACGACGTGCTGGTCGCGCCTGACGCGCTGGCCGTGCTCCTGGAGAAGAAGAACGCCCTGGAAGCCGCCGGCGACAAGCCGTTCCTGCTGAACTCCCTCGTGCTGGCCAGGGGCCAGGATGACGAAAACCGGCTGGCCTTCCCACTTCAGGAACTGGACGGCCGTGGCGATCCGAAGGTCGGCGTCTATCATTGGCGGCTCACCGAGATTCAGCATCTCGTGAAAGATGGTCTGTACCGCTGGGTCTGCCCGTTCAACGGAACGTTCGTCCCGGCCCGGGTCGTCCGCGAGATCGGCCCGCCCAATCCCGACTTCTTCATCTGGGGCGACGAGAAGGACTTCCTCTGGCGAGCCGCCCGGCGATGCGACCTGTACACCGCGGTCGAGAGCAGGGTGTACCATCCACCGGCCCGGGACGCGGGCTTCGACTGGCGGCAGTACTACAACATTCGCAACATGCTCGTCCTGAACCGGAACTTCCGATACGCCCGCCTGCGGAACGCCAAGCTGATCTTCAGGAGCCTGGCCCGGGGACTGCGTCACGGCCCATGGGGCCTGAAGCTCGTGCTCCGAGCCGTCCGCGACGGCCTAGCCGGCCGACTGGGCAGAAGGGACGATCTGGGCCCATGATCCGCCGGCTGACCAATCCGTTGGGTCTGTTCCTGCTCATCTGGGGTGCCGCGGTCATTCTCTACCTCGGCGGAATGCACCAGGGGATGTTCCCCTCGCCTTTGCCGATGACCGTCGCGATGATTCTCCTGAACGTCGTCACTTTCACACTGGGGTACCTCACGTGGACCCTGTTCCGCGGCCTGGACCCGTCGCCGGCGGATATCGAGACGATCCCCGCCCGGCGGCTCACGCCGCAGGCGATGGGCCGAATGCTCAAGTTCACGCTGGCCATGGGCGTGGCTGCCCTGGCTTTGGAGATGCAGCGGGTTCTGGCGATCGCCTCGCGTTTCGACACCAACTGGCGGGACCTGATAAACGACCCCGAGCAGTTCCGCATTCGCATCGTCGCCTTCATCACCGAGAGTCTCTACCAGACCAGCGGGACCGTGATGCTGCTTTCCATTACGAGCAGCCTGTTCTCGATCGGGTTCGTCCTCCTGGGCGTTCTCCTGCACACGGATCGAACGAGGAAGAAGTACCTGTATGCGACTTCGTTTCTGGCCGTCTCGCTGGCGATCGGCCTGATCCACCTGAGCCGCTATGAGATGACCTCGAACTTCCTGTACATGGTCTTCGCCTACGTCGTCGCGAGCCGGATGGACCAGCCCACAGACAGGATCCCACGTCGCAGCGTCTCGGCCAGAAGACTCGTCGTACCCGTGGCCGGCGTCGTGCTGCTGTTCTTTCTGATCGACGTCCTGCTCCACAAGAGCGGCGAGTACGGCCTGTCCAGCCGGCTCCAGGGCGTGCTGTTCCATTTCTATTGGTACATCGCCGGACCGCTGGCGGCCTTCAATGAGTTCATCGCCAACTTCAGCGGCGACCACCAATGGGGCCAGAGCATGTTCCTCCCTCTGTACAAGTGGCTCTGCCGATTCCATCTGGCTCAGGAAGTCGAGGTCAATTACTACGGCGAGAAGGTCCTGGTCCCCTACATGTCGAACGTGTACACCTACCTGCGGAACTTCTACGAGGACTTCGGCGTCCTGGGCGTCGCGGTCGTCCCCTACGTCCTGGGCTGGACGTCGGCCGCGATCCGCGAGAAGGCCCGCCGGCACCTTCAGTATCTGAACCTCTACCTGGTCCTGCTTCTGTTCATCCTCTTCTCGTTCTACAACTACTACCTCAGCTCCAACCAGATCTACCTGCAGATCCTGTTCGGATTTGTCCTGTTCCGTTACCGGATCCCGGACGGTCAACAGGATTCCATGTTGCGCCGGTACCAGGAGAGCAGCACGTAAATCGCCCACACCCGCGGCCAGGTCACTCCCCGCTCACCATGGAGGAACTTCTCCCAGACGGCCCGGCAGCCGGCCATGTGAAGACCGAGTCCATTGTCCTCGGGGAACTCGTCGAGCGTCTGCTGAATCCGGGGTCGGAGTTTCTGTCGCAACCACAGATTCCACGGGAACATGAAGCCCATCTTTCGACGATGCAGAATCTCCCTGGGCAGAAGATCGCTCACCGCCTCGACGAGCAGCCGCTTGGATACGCCGCGAGGCGACTTCATCGACGACGGCGTCCCGAAGACGAACTCCGCGATTCGATGATCGAGCAATGGCACGCGAATCTCCAGGCCGTGCGACATGCTCATGAAGTCCCCGTCGCGAAGGAGCGTGTTGGCCATGAACAGCCGCATTTCGAGCAAAGAGACGCAGTCGAAGGGGGCCAGGCCTCGCATCTGCGCGTTCATCTCCTCCGCAATCTCCGCAGGCACCCCGTTCACGGTCCCGGACGTGTCGCGGCGATGGAGAAGACGTTCGCGGCTAGCCGGATTGAACACCTGGCGGTACGTCAGATAGGTGGTCAGCATGTCGGGATCGGACCGGATGAGTTGGGCGATCTTGGACCCGATCCAACGCTGTCTGAGCAGAGCGTCCGCAAGGCTTCCAGCGCTCGACCGCAGAGCGCGGGGAAAACACCGAAGGACCGACTGGACCGCGAGAATCTTCGGGACGTGGCGAAAAGCCGTGTAGCCTCCAAAGATCTCATCCCCGCCCTGCCCTGAGAGAACGACCTTGATCCCGGCTTGCCTGACCGCCCTCGAAATCGCGTACACGTTGATCCCGTCGATCGTCGGCTGGTCCATCGCCTCCAGAGCTTCAGGAAGGAAGCCAACCAGGTCCTGTTCGGCGATGCGAATCCGCGTGTGTTTCCGGCAGTAGCGCGTCGCGACCCGATCCGAGTATTTCTGTTCCGAGTACCGGTCCTCGGCGAAGTCGACCGAGAACGACTGGAGGGCGCCGTCTGGCCGCGAGTTCGCCAGGGCCACGATCGCGCTGGAGTCGATCCCGCCGCTGAGGAA
>JAAYVJ010000356.1 GCA_012517265.1 Planctomycetota bacterium
CACGGCCAACATGAACAGGCCCATGGCAATCATCACCGCGTTGCGCCGACGATCCGTATGAGGAGTCCTTCCCTGCGTCGTTCTCGTACTCACCTGCATCCCTCAGTTCCACTCCGGGCCCTTCCCCGCCCGCGAGGAAAACCCGACTAGACCGTCCCTTCCGTCGCGTAGGCACGAATGCCGGCCGCGGAGAACTTGACGATGTGCTCCACCATCTCTTCGACCTTCAGCTTGAACTGCTCCGCGTGCCCGCTCTGCTCGAACAGCTCCCTGGCGCATACGGCGTGAACCAATTGCCCGACGATCAGCAGGATCACGACACCGGAGGTGGTCTCGCTCAGCCACGGACAGATCTCCATCAACGCCTTGGTCATCGCCGACAGCACCGGGCTGACCATCTCGGACACAAACATCTCCCGCGGCAGATGCGGATCGATCATCTCCCGAGCCATCAGACTGATGAACCGGCACTGCCGGTCCCCCTCGATCAGGGGCTCGAAGAACGAGATGGCGTGCGACCTAAGCAAGTCCTCCAGGCGGGGCTGCCCCCCCACAGACATGACACGTTCGATACTGGCCAGGCGACTTTCTCGCATCTGAGCCAATCGGCGACGCCATATCTCCATGTACAGGCTGTCTTTACCGCCGAAGTAGTAGTTGACCGACGCAATGTTGCAATCGGCCGCGGCGGCGATGTCTCGAACGCTTGTCTCATTGAACCCGCGGCGACAAAAGAGATCCTCCGCCGCCTCAATCAACCGATCCTGGACGCTTCGCCCGTTGCTGTCGTTTCGTGTATCCTGATTGGGTGCTGCCATCATGCCTTCTCCAAACAAGCGTTTCATACACACATTTTAAACATTCGTTTAAAATGTCAACAGGCATTCTTGACTTTCTATCGACACCGGCAGGGTCATGCGATCAAAGCATTGCGCATTCAAGACTTACGATCTCATCCACTTTTGCGGGAAACAGGATTCGTTGCGTCAGGACCGACATTCCTGGAGTGCCACGCAGGACAGACTCGCTTCATCCGGCAGCCACAGAATTGACGATGTCGCTGACAGATTCCGCGAAAAAGTTTCAAAAACCGTTGACAGGATTGGGGAGGGATCACTATAGTAGCATTTCTATAGAACATGGGGCCGTAGCTCAATTGGTTAGAGCATCGGACTGTCGATCCGAAGGTTGAGGGTTCGAGACCCTTCGGCCTCGTTCAAAACCGCGTTTTCGATATCGGGAACGCGGTTCGTTTGTTTCATCTTGCCCGATGCAATCCAGCCTTTTCCATCCTGTGCGCAACATTTCAGCAACATTTCTGCGCTTCCGTCCGAACTCGTATGCGCAGAGCCAACCGCCGCTGGCAGGTCGTCCGTCCCGGTCCTCACCACCGCCTGCCGTTGCGACTCGGGCAAGCTCAGATCCGGCAGAGCCGCCACCGCCGCGGCCTTCCTCTTGTCGCCCAGGACCCGCGCGTATGTGTCCATCGTCAGGCCGATAGTGCTGTGCCGCATGATCTCTTGGGCCTGCTTCGGATCGACTCCCGCGGCAATCAGTAGGCTTGCCGTCTCGACTCTCAGGCTGTGGAAGTCGAACACGTTGCCTCGATCGTCCTTGTAGGGCAGGCCGGCCGCGTCCAGGTCTTCCCTGAGCATATCCGCCGTCCGGTCGGTCAATTGGACGTAGGAACCGCCGAAAGCCTTCACCGCCGGCAGCTTGCTGCTCAGGAACTCCCGAAGCTCAGCACAAAGGCCCGGACTCAGAGCCTGCTCCCGCGTCCGCTTGTTCTTCGTGGCACGGACCGCCCGGACGGTCACTGTTCCCGCGTCCAAGTCGAAATCCCCCTTCTGCAATCGTCGGATCTCGCCCCGCCGCAGCCCGGTCTCGATAGCGAGTCGGTACAGCAGGTATCGCTCCCGGCCCGTCATTCCATATCGCTCGGGGCCCTCTGCGGTCTTTCGAAGCAGTGTCCGCAGTTCCTCGATACCCAGGGCCCGCCGCGTGTGCCGGGGGGCCTCTTTGTCGCTGAGCCTCTTGAGCCGCCGCAAGGGAGACTCCGGCGCCCATGCCCGATCATTCACGATCCAGTTCGCAAAGCTCTGGCATGCCGTCAGGTAGGCGTTGCTCCGTCGGTAGCTCACGTGCCGCTCGCCTTCCCGCAGATCCCGCAGGTAGGCTTCGACCTTCGCATCCTTGATCTGTCGCCACGATTCGAAACCGCAGGCGTCGAAGACCTCACGGATCATCCGGACGGTTTCCTTGACGTGCCCGGCGCTCCGCTCCCGGGCGCACAGGGCCTGCTCGTACATGCCGACAAGCTCACCCAGGGGCTTGGCAAGGGCCGGCTCGCTTTCGAGCAGTCCGCACTCCTGCAGGACGCTGACGATCCCACTCGGCAGCCGGCCGAAGTACTCCCGCAACGCCGCAGGTATCGGCTCGCCGCTGTAGGCGGTCAGTTCCTCAATCCGGCTCGCCAGAAACCGCGTCTGCCCTTCGTGCGGGAAGGCGGTCAAATTCTGGCGTCGGCCCAGATGGTCGCGGAACTCGATACGCCAGGTGCTTGACTCCAGTCGCATCCGGTCCCCGCGGTCCGTCACCGTCAAGACCGCGCGACGGGTTTTGCCGCGGGCCTTGTACGTCACTACCCCTTTCACGCGATCGATCGTCGCATCATCCGGTATACCGCGTGTCACCTGTGGTCTGTAGATCCGCATACGTCACCGCCTTTCGTTCGTGAATCGATAGAGGGCCTCTGTACACTGTCCAGGGCCGGGAATGTCAAACGGTAGCCGAACGATCCTGCTCGGCTCACGCCGCCAGCCGTCGGCGTCCACGTTCGGCACTTGCTTTCGCCAGTGGGCAAACAAGGCGTGCCCCTCGTTTCCGGCCATCGGCTTGAACATCCAGCTTACCCGGCCGTGCTTGGCCGCCAGGGCGCAAAGGTCCGTGTTCTCGGTCTCGTCGAAGGTCTTGGCCCGGATGCCCTTCTGCACGTCATCTATGGACGTCAGGCCTGCGCCGTCGGGCAGGTGATACGGGCAGCCGGAGAACTCGTTGGTGATACCGTGCCCGGCCTGCATGAAGTCATTGACGTTCGCCAACGGCGCGAAGACCAGCCGGCGAAGGTCCATCGCTCCAAGCTGCCAGGCCGCATCGATGATCGTCGGCTCGATGTCCCTATAGGGCCCGGCCTCCCATCGAAGCAC
Source organism: Planctomycetota bacterium (assembly GCA_012517265.1). Lineage (GTDB taxonomy): Bacteria > Planctomycetota > Phycisphaerae > Sedimentisphaerales > Anaerobacaceae > PLanc-01. The sequence continues at coordinate 3,207 of JAAYVJ010000356.1, forward strand.
GATGTCTTCGTCGCCCATCTGCCCCCTGAGCTTGACCACCGCAACGTCACCGCACAGAGGCTGTGCGATCGACACACTCAGCAGGATCTCCGGCCGCTGGGCATGGACGATCTCGACCAGCTCGTTACCGGGTGTGGTGTGCTCTATACGTTCCATGTGTGTGCCTCTTCAAAAAAGTGGGCACGGGAGTTAATGACGCCGTATAGCAGCGCGGCCAGCCTCGCGGACAGACCTTACCCGTGCCCATTATTCTGGATTTGCCCAACAGATCTGATGCTATACGTTTCATGCTGTCCATTGTCTTCATCGATCTGCCCGGCGTCAAGCGGTTTCTCGGAATCGCGTTTCGGCGGTCCGGCCGCTCGCCACCTTCATCGCCGTGCCGCTCGGCTTGACCGCTGTGAGCCGATCCCGGCCCCGGCAGCCCCTCGGGCAGGGTCCGGGGTCAGATCGTGGCTCAGGGGCGGTCCTGTGCGTTCCCGGGCCCGAAGGCCCCATTCTGCCCAGAACCGCCGGGAAAGTCGATCCCCAGGACCCGCGACAAGGGCCGATCCCGGCTCGGTCCGACCCGTAGGACCTCCCTTACCGCCCCGCTGGCGCGACAATCGTCTCGTCGTGTTGCCCTTTCAGTTCCTGCTCGATAACCCGATTGATCTTCTGCTGAAGCCGCTGCACTACCGCACTCGGCTTCTGTCGATACCGCCGCGTCCCGGTCCGCTGTGGGTTTCGACGAAGCCAGGTGAACACCGTCGGCAGGGAGAATGTCCCATCGGGGCTTCGGGGCAGGCCCGCATTCACCCACCGCGACCACTGCATCGGTGCTATCCCGCTGATCTTCGCCAACGTCGTCGGTGCAACTCGCGTAGGATCGAAGCTGCCCCCGTCTTCGGACCCGCCCCCGCCCCCGGCCTCGGCTCGCAGGAGCCGCTCCAAAGCGCGGATCGATGCCACGTGCCCGGCCTCGGCACTCTTCGTAAGGGCCGAACGTGCCTGGATGCACAGTTCATCCCGGGCCCGCTGGAAAACGTCCGCCGCTTCGGCGTCTGTACGGAGAAGCTCCTGCAGCGCGGCCTCGTCGGCCAGGCCGATCCGTTTCGCGACTTCGGCCCGGCAAAATGGTGTCCGGCCAAGCTCGGCAAGGCGCCGCAGAAACCGCCCCCGATCCCATGCAGCCCGCAGTACTTCAGAGCCGGCCAAGATCTCCCCCAGATTGGCCGCCTGGAGCCGCGAAGCCGCCTGTTCGAAGCTCTCGCATTCCTGAGCCGCCCGAAGGACCGCGAACACCGAAAGACACGTTCCGGTGTTCCACTGCGCTGCATCAGAGCCCATACCATACCTCATTCAGAATCCACACAGCCCTTGTTTCCGGCCCCGGAGACTGCCCCGGCCCGGCGAAGTCGAACATGCGATGGAACACACACCGCAAAAAAACATTTCATAAGCCCGCGAAACCGGCGATGCTTTGAACCGCTAAGGGCCCCCCCCTCTGGGGAGGACCCGCGGCCCCCCTGAGGGGAATGGAACGGCCGCCCCCCCAGGCCCCAGACGAAACCGACTTGCGATGTGATCGGCCGATTCATCGTGCGTCCTTCCTCCCGATCCCGGCCAGAAACCGCCGTTGCTCGGGACTGCCTTCGGCCGCCAGACGTTCGCGAAGGCGTCGTTTCTCTTCCGGTGTCAGGACGGGCCCGCGTTCATCTGTGTCCGGCCGCTTCGGCGTCGGTGCTGAGATTCTGTCCGACCCTTTGGCTTTGTCGAAGAACTTGCGTGCGCAGAACCAAGTCTGCGACAGGCGCCGCGACTTCGATACGGTACAGACTCGGGGTTGCCCATTGCAGACCACCCCGAATCGGTCTCGCAACTCGGGCAATCGGCGATTGCAGACGTAGCGATCCTCAAGCCCCAGGCGCTGCGCCAATTCGGCTGCCGTCAGTCCGGGGAATCGTCGTACTCCGTGATAGACCGTCCACAACTGCCGATGCCAGGCGCCGGAGTCCTTCAAGGCCTCGGCCGCCAAGAAGCTCGGCAAAGGATCGTTCCGCTTGCTGCCCGGCTCTGTATGTTCCTCGATCGCGCGGGCCGATGGAGCCGGCTGTTTCGGCGTCACGTTCCACAAGACCCCTTGAAGGGAAGGTTCAGTGCTCATCAGCCGGCCCTCGCCTTCGCCTTGCCGTCCAGGATGTCACGCCAGACCGCTCCGGGCCTTCGGTAGCCGTTGCGGTTCTTGCCCACGTGGCGTGCGATCCGCAGCCCCTTCTCGATGGCCGCCTGTCGGCTGCCGGCCGGTCCCTGCCCGTGCAGCCAAGCGGTGAACACTCCTCGTTCACTCTTGGCAAAATCGCCCTCAGGATCTTCCGCCGGCCAAATCAAGCCGAAGACCTCATAGCCGAACGCCACGGCCTCTTCGTCGGTCCACTTCTCGCGAGCGCCGATCTTGGCGAGAACCCCAGGGACCACCGAGCCAATAACCTCTGGTGCACCCCCGCGGACAGCCGTGCGCGGGGGCAAGCCCGAATGATCCAGCTTCGCCCCCGCCGCGGGTTCTTGCGGATTCACCTTCGGATTCGCAGCCTGACGGGGGCCGGATGGGCGCGGCGTTCCGCCTTCCGTCACCGTCGGCCTTGCGGATTCCGTTTCCTCTTCGTCTTCTCCTTCCCGTTATCCCGTTTGTCTTTCGCGCGTAAAGGGGCTCGTGCGAGCACGTGATTTCCCGTAGTTTCACGAGAGGCGGACTCCCGCCGTCCGGATGTTCGGTCTCGGCGATTTGCCTTCAGGGAAGGGGTTTTGCGTGCCTTCTTTCGCGTGACATTGTTCCGCGATTCATCAAAAATCGGACAGCGCACGTGCTCGATAAGACCCAGTTCTGCGAGCGTTTTTAGAATCCGGAGGGCGCGCCGCGCCTCGCAGAACAGGATGGTCCGGCCGATCTCGGCGTCACTCGCAGGCCGATTCGCCGAAGTCAGCAGGTAGCCGCGATATTCTCGACTGCGCGCGCTGGCCGCCCGCCGGATACGGGACCATGCCCCCTCAAGCTCAAGACCGTTCTTTCGTCGGCTCAAGGCGTCGATCTGGCGGAGGTAGCTGGCGGATTCATCGTCGTTGGCCGTCACGTAGTCTCGCGAGTAGATCAGGGGCCGGCGCCGATCGAACCGCAGATCGTCGGCCAGCTCAAACCGCTCGCGGAACCGGCACACGTGCCACACCTTCCGTGTCTGTCCCTTCATCGGCCAGCCCCCTTGCGCTGTTCGAATACCTCCCGTCCAGGACAGCCGGCCGCCGCCCATCGCCGCAGATCGTCCACTGGCCAGAGCACCCGCCCCACGATCCTCACGGGCCGCGGATTGATCCCCGCCGCATCCCATGCGAGCCAGGTGCTCCGGCTTACGCCGCACGCCGCCGCCGCTGCCCGCGCATCGACCAACACGGGCTCGATAGCCACTTGGTCCAGAGCCTTCATCGCTGTGCCCCCTCAATCGTGGGCGATCCTGAGACAAGTAGCTGCCGAATGTCCCGCGCACGAAAGCGAACCGATCCATCCGGTAAGACAATGTGGGGCAGCTTCCCGCGTTTGGCGAGTCGTTCGGCCTTGCCCGGCCGATACCGCAGAATGCGGTCAACTTCTATCGGTATGAGGAGCCCATTCATCATGGACTCTATCGTAGCCGTCTGCCGAAACCCGCCAAGCAGGTGGAAGGTGAGTCGGGGTCAATCGGGGTCAATCCGGGGGAGTCCGGGTCAGTTGCCCACTTTCAGCCCGTGGTATGTGCGCATGTACTCAGCAAATCGCTTCGCATAGGCTTCGGGCAGAGTATCAAAAGCCACAAACCACTTCCGCGGGTGTTTCTGCTGATGCCCTTTGGGCTTCAAGATTATTGCACAATTTCGACACAGGGCGTTCACTTCGTCGGCGATTTTTCGATCCTCCGGCAAACCGCACGCGAGGCCGATCTCCTTTTTGCTGAGCGCAACGACAAGCCAATCATGACCGTCCGTGGGGGCTTCGTCATTCATCACGTGTCGAGAAGAATCGTTCGGCCCCGTCTGCGTACCCTCGGGATCGGGTGATTTCGATCCGCTGCCCGTCGTCGCCTGCCTCGATACGCCCTGCCCGCCTGCCGGCGTCGGCTCGGTCAGCTTGAGCTTCGTCCTGAGGAATGAGTCCAAGGCCAACAGGTAGTCATGTAGGCTATCCAATTCCCGGTGGAAATCGTCGAGTTCCATGTCTTCGACCGGATGATCGAGCAACCATTCACTGTAATCCCCGGGTTCTTTCAGAAAGTCGCCATAATCGAATTTGACAGGCCAGTACCACTTGCCCCAGAGAGCCACGATGCGATCGATCTTCTCCTTGAACTCACTTGCCAGTGCCGCGTTGATCTTGTCTTGAAGCCACAGGCAGCACAAGGGCAGGTTCACGCGAACAAAGAACTCAGAGAGACCCAAGAATATCGACTCTGACACCAATGACCCTCGCCACCTCCGAAGGTCGTAGTTCTCCGAATCGAGAAGGGTGAACAAGCTCTGAATGTCTGACAGACACTTGATAGACAGGTCATCGAGGGGCAGGTCCGCAGACGATGCCTCCTTGGGAAATACCTCTGCCATGATCTCACCTGTATGCTTGCCCGGACCCGCGCGCCCGGGAACAGGTGAGGAACCCCGGCGTGCAGGTCCAGGCAGATAGCTATCTTGACCGGGAGCTACCCGGCCAAGTCCACCTATACCCATCCCCCGCGTCGATGTCAACCATCCGCCAGCTTCGCCGCTGTGCCGCACAGCGTAGCCGCCGCCGGCCGATCCCGATCCCGGCCGCCCATCGGGAAGGGTCCGCCTTCGTATCGGGCTTCAGGGCCGCTCTTGCCGATCGACGGGGCGGGGACTGCGCTTCGGACCGGACCGCCGAAGAGCCGATCCCCAGGACCCGCCACAGGGCCCGATCTCCCCGCCGTCCGACCCACCATCCCCCCGCGCCACGCGTCAGAGCCTACCCGATCATCCGCAGAACGGCCGCCCGTAGCTCGGGCGACAGACCCGGCCAACGGTCGATGATGGTTTGCAGATCCCGGTCGATCCCGGCCCGCCCGCACAACAGTTTATCAACAGTTTTGGGATTTCCGACAGGGGCGGTCCGCAGGGGTTCCGTAAGTGCTTGCTCTGGAATGGGTTTACAGCCGCCCCCGGTCCGATTCCCGATTTCGTTCATCGGACTGTCGATCCGAAGGTTGAGGGTTCGAGACCCTTCGGCCTCGTTCTGAAGCTGTTGGGCCAGCAAGCACTTGTGTTTGCTGGCCTTCTTCGTTTTCTGGCTTGGTTCAGCGACGTGCCCGATGCCTGGGTGCCAGAAGTCCTGTCGCTGCCGGCGGGAGCAGCCTCCCGCCTCTCCGCCCGCAGATGTCCGCCAGGCATCCCCTGCAAAAAGGTTTGCCGCTGAACGTTCGTCGCCCGATAAGATCCAGTCTCCTGCAGGCCAGGTCGATCGCATTGCCCGGCAGGCAGAAGATTTTCTCGCAGGGGTTTGACCATTCCCGGTCCAATTGGGTATAATAGGGCGGTGACGGATGGAGGAGTCCGGACCTTGCTGTGCGGCATCGCTATGGGGGTGGGATTCCTGTTATCGATCCATGGCGCCGCTTCGCTCTCTTGGCGGATGCCGGAGGCCAGGGATTCTGCACGGATGAGGGTATTCGCAAAGGGTGTGCCATGCTCGTAGGGTCCCTTGTCCCCTTGTTGGGTGGGGCTTCACTTGGCGGGCGAGCGCAGATTCAAGGGTGGGAGTGCCATGCAAAGCCATCGCGTGCGAGAGAGAGAGAGGATTGGGAGCGACAGCGTGGAAACGGTGCTGGGGATTGTGGTCCTTCTGGTCCTGGTAGCCTGCGGGCTCGCCAGCGTGCCGATGCCCAGCCGGACAGCCGGCGACAACCTCTCCGTCAGCCTGCGGCGGGACAGGCTGCGAGCGGCGGAGATCCAGGAGCTCCGGACCCGGGACAGCTCTCTGGAAACCGAGTTGCGCAAGCTCTCCAAGGCGATTGACGCCACAAGGTCCGATTTCGCCAGTTTCCGCCAGGTGCACGACACCCTGATCACCCAGGTGGCCACTGCAACGGCCAAACTCCAGGAGTTTGAGAGCAAATTCCAGGATGCCAAGAACCAGACGACGAAGATCAACGAGTACGCCACCGTCCAGGAGCAGCTCAAGAAAGAACGAGACGAAGCCCTGGCTCAAGCCAAAGACGCGGCCGAGCGCGTGCGAGAGCTGACTCTCCGGCTCCAGCGGGCCGGCGTGTATCCGTAATCAACCCCGCGACTTCCGGTTTTCACGGACTTGCCGAATCGCCGAATGGATGTTCAAATAGACGCGATGTTCTCCAGATGCGTACACGAACACCGTGCAGGAGCAGCGATATGGCGATCCAGTTCAAGGAATTTGTGAGGCCCGCCTTCTCCGGGAATCCCGAGGAACTCAAGAAGAAGGTCATCCAGTACTGCAACAGCGAGTTGAAGTGCTTCCGGGTCATCTCCATCTCCGAAGCCAAGGGGATCTCCGACGACTTCTACCGGATCACGGTGTGGTACGATGATCAGGGGGAGCAGTTCGAGCATCTGATGTCTTCGGCGGTCGAGGCCGAGGCCCAATTGCGGGAGACGCAGGAGGAGTTGTCCCAGAGCGAGGCTCGCAAGTCCTGATTTTAGGTATTCCTCCGCGGCCATTATCGCCCTGCCGCATCAAGCGTGCCGGTCCGCGGGGATAGTCTGTCGCGAGACTATCCTCTTTGGCTCTCCACCAGCTGGCACACTCCCCTCATTATCAGACTCCCCCCCTCGATAAGCCGGACAATTCCTCCGCAGGCCGACGCCTTCTTCTATTAAGGCGGGCTGCGAATCGGCCGAAAGACTGAGACGAGCCCGGTCTCATTGCGTGGAGAGCATAATGGCCAGTGAGAAACCTGTCATAACAAGATTGTCCGCAGCGAGAAAAGACATGCTGCGCGGCGACTCCCTGTTTGCGGTGACGATCTTCGCCGTGGTCGGTGTGTTCCTGTTCAACCTCGTCGCCTCCCTGTGGCACAACGCCGCATTCGAGAAAAACGTGAAGGAGAAGGCAAGCGTCCAGCGTGTCCAGGCGGTGGGCGCCATGTTGGCCAAGGCCGCGGAATCGCTGATCGCGGCCAATGAGCTGTCCATGCTGCGGCGCACGATCGCCGAGACGGGCGTCGATTACGACCTGCGAGCCTGCCGGATCGTCCTGCCCAGCGGCGAGGTCCTGGCCGACGCCGATCCCGGCGGCATCACGCTCATCGATCTTCCACCTACGTGGGAAAGCCGCCCCGGGGTCTACAGCGAGCATTTCGCCCGCACCGGCGCCCAGTTCGCGTTCCCGTTGAATGTGCCCGGTCGGGGCAGCGCGATGCTCGATATCGCCGCCAAGGCGGATGATCGCATGGACACCCTGGCCCCTCAGACGGCCCAGATGGCGATCGCGTGCCTGGCTCTCGCCAGCATGCTCCTGGTCCATCGGCACGCCCGGTTCCGCCTCAAGGCGATCGGGGCCATCCACGAGATTCTGCTGGCCCTCAAGGACGGCAACGCCGATCTTGCGACCCTCGAGCTGGACCCCAGTCTGGGTTCCGAGGCGGTCGCCTGGAACAAGCTGCTCAGCGAGCGACAGAACATGCAGATTCGCACGACGATCCAGCAGGTGCGAGAAGCGGTGCACGACCACGCGGACGCCGAGCCCACGCTGCGAGCGGTCTTCGACACCGCGCCGAGCGGATTGATCCTGGTGAACGAGAACCTGACGATCGAACACGCCAACAGCGCCGCTGCGGTGTTCCTCCAGGCCGAGAGGGACCAACTGATCCGCAGCGATCTGCCCGCCGTGATCAAGGATCCGAGAATCCTGGCCGCGGTGCGCGAGGCGACGCGAAACCCTGCGGCCCGACGGGTCACGATCGAGACGGATCAGAACGCCTGCGGGACCGCAGCCGTGCTGCGGTTCACCGTCTCTTCCATCCGGCACAAGGATTCGCAGGTAGGCCTGATCACCATCGACGACGTCACGCAGCAGCGAGTGGCGACCGCCGCGATGAACAGCTTCCTGGCCAAGGCCACGCACGAGCTCCGCACCCCTCTGACGAACATCCGCCTGTTTGTCGAGGAGGCGCTCGACCGCTGCGAGAAGGACCCGGCCGGGACCAGCAAGGCGTTGAACATCATCAACGACGAGACCCAGCGGTTGGACCGCACGGTCGCGGAGGTCCTGTCAATCTCCCAGATCGAGGCCGGCTCCTTCGAAGCCCGGCGGGACGACGTCCACCTGGACAAAGTCCTCTGGCAGATCCAGGCGGACCACGAGGCCCAGGCGAAAGAGAAACGGATCGCGCTGGAGTTCGATCTGCCTCCGAAACTGCCGGTCCTCCAGGCGGACCGCGACAAGATCGCCCTGGCGCTGCACAACCTGGTCGGCAACGCATTGAAATACACGCCCGAAGGCGGCCGCATTCTGGTGACCGCGTCGGCCGAGAAGGGCATGGTGCACATCGCGGTTTCGGACACCGGCCTGGGCATCGCGCTGGACGAGGTCGAGAAGGTCTTCGAGAAGTTCTACCGTTCGAGGGATCCTCGGGCGGCCAAGATCATCGGTTCGGGCCTGGGGCTTCCCATCGCCCGCGAGGTGGCGCGTCTCCACGGCGGGGACGTCACCCTCGAATCGGAACTGGGCAAAGGCAGCACGTTCACGCTGACGCTGCCGATCGGCGCGGGGGCTGCGTAAATGGAACTGCTGACCCAACAACGAGGAGCGGTCCTGGTGGTCAAGCCGACAGGCCCGCTGACCACCGCGGACGCCGAGACGTTCAAATCCAAGGTCCGCGGGTGGATCCGCGAGAACCTCGGCCGGGTCGTCATCGACGCCTCGGCCCTGCACTATGTGGACAGTCAAGGCCTCGAGTCCCTGGCCGACATCGCGGACGACCTCCTGCGGGCCGGCAAAGGCCTCAAGCTCTGCGCCGCGAATGAGACGATCCAGCAGGTGATCGAGTTGACCGGCCTGTCGCCGCGGTTCGAGCACTTCGACGACGCCAATTCCGCCGTGAGGAGCTTCTTGTGACGGAGATCTCCACTGAATCCCGGTTGGGCGAAGCGCTGGTCGCGGAGGGCATCATCTCCCAGAGCCAGCTCGACGCCATTCTGGTCGAGCAGAGGACCAACGGCGGAATGATCGGGGAGATGCTCGTCGAACAAGGCGTGATCGACGGCGTCCGGCTGCTCCGTTTTCTGGCCCAGCAGCTCGGGGTTCCCTCCTGCCAATTGCGTCACGGCCTGGTGGACTTCACCCTGCTGCCGCTGATCGGAGAAGAGGAGGCGCAGCGGCTGTGCGTCATCCCGATGTTCAAGGTGCACGACACGTTGACGGTGGCCATGGCCGAACCGCAATCGCTGCCCAAGATCGACCGGCTGCAGCAATTGACGGGCCTGCGGATCCGGCCGGTCCTGGCGCCGCGAGACAACATCGTCGAGTACATCCGCAAGTACGCCTCAGGCAACACGGACGTCAGCTCGTTCCTGGCCTCGCTTTCGGAAAGCGAAGTGCAGGTTGTCGAAAAAGAGTCGATCGACGACGGTCCGGCCACCGATCTGGACAAGATGGTCGAGGGCAGCCCGATCATCAACCTGGTCAACGTCGCCCTGCTGACGGCCATCAAAGACAAGGCCAGCGACATCCACATCGAGCCGGACAAGCAGGGAACGCGGATCCGTTATCGCATCGACGGGACGCTGAGGGACCTGATGAAGCCGCCATCGGGCCTGCACGCCTCGATTGTCTCACGGGTCAAAGTGATCGGGCGAATGGACATCGCGGAGAAACGCCTGCCCCAGGAGGGCCGCGTGCGAATCGTGGCCGAGGGACGGGAGATCGACCTTCGCGTGTCGAGCATGCCGACCCTGCTGGGCGAGAAGATCGTGCTGCGAATCCTCGACAAGGCGAATCTCCGCATCCGCCTGGAGGACCTGGGCTTTCGGCGAGAGACGCTGGACACGTTCGAGAGGATGCTCCGCCAGCCCTACGGCCTGGTCCTGGTGACCGGCCCGACCGGCAGCGGCAAGACGACGACCCTTTACTCGGCCCTGGACCTGATCCGAAGCCCTGAGAAGAACATCGTGACGGTGGAGGACCCGGTCGAGTACCAGCTCGACATGGTCAACCAGATCCAGGTCCACGAGGCGATCGGCATGACGTTCGCGCGGGCCCTGCGCAGCATTCTGAGGCAGGACCCGGACATCATCATGGTCGGCGAGATTCGCGACCAGGAGACGGCCCACGTGGCGGTGCAGGCGGCTCTGACCGGACACCTCGTCCTGGCGACCCTGCACACCAACGACGCGCCGGGCGCCGTGGCGAGACTGTTGGACATGGGCATCGAACCCTACCTGTTGTCCAGCGCGTTGAACGGCGTGGTCGCGCAGCGGCTGGCGAGGACCGTCTGCCCCAATTGCGTGTCCAAGTACATTCCCGCCGAGAACGTGCTGTACGACGCGGGCTTGGCGGACAAGCCCGGCCGGCCGTTCCGCCGGGGAGCCGGATGCAAGGAGTGCCACAACTCGGGATTTCGGGGCCGGGCCGGAATCTACGCGGTCATGGAAGTCTGCGGCGAGCTGCGACGGCTGATTCACCGGGCCGCGCCCACCCATGAGATCCGCGAGGTCCTTCAAAAAAACCGTGTGCTCGGCCTGCGAGAGGAAGGCGTGCTGCTGGCCGTGGACGGCAAGACGTGCCTGGAGGAAGTGCTGGCCGTGACGCACAGCGAAGACGCCGGTCCGACGGTTGCGACCGAGGCCGCGTCTGGGCCCTCGGAGAAGGCGACGCGGCGTGAAATGGTGGTGATCGGATGAAACTGGCATATACCGCCTACGATGGGTCCGGCAAAACGGTCACCGGCGTCGTCGACGCGGCCGACACCTCGACCGGCATGGACATGCTGCGCCGCAAAGGCCTCTACGTCGCGGAGATCGTCGCCGCCGCCGCGAGCGGGCCGCGAAATGCAAGGACCCGAAAACGGCGTCTCTCCGGCAACCAGCGGCTCAAGAACGTCGCGTGGTTCTCGCGCCAGCTTCATGTGCTCGTTTGCTCGGGGACGCAACTGGCCGACGCCCTGCACGCGTTGGAGCGTCAGACCCGGCCCGGTCCCTGGCGGCAGATCATCGTCGGCCTGCGGACGCGAGTCGAAGAAGGCGCCTCGCTGTCGGCCGCCATGGAATCCTATAGCGATTGCTTCGATCCGATTTACCGGAGCCTGATCTCCGCGGGCGAATCGAGCGGGCACCTGCTCGAAATGCTCGATCGGCTCGCCTCGCTCAAACAGAAGCAGTTGCGGATCCGCAACTCCGTCGTCGGGGCCCTGATCTACCCCTGCATGCTCACGACGGTCGGCACGATCATTTTCTCCATGCTGCTGGTCTTCGTGATCCCCCGGTTCTCCGGGTTGTTTCAGACGCTGAATGTCCCGTTGCCGGGCAGCACCCGGGCGATGCTGACGGTCAGCAGCATCTTCCGCGGATACTGGTGGCTCATCCTGCTGCTGATCGCCGGCCTGATCGCCGCGGTCGTCGCCTACTTGAGAACGCCCGGCGGAAGAGCCGCGAGGGATACGGCAATTCTCAGAGTGCCCTACATCGGCCGGGTGGTTCGGAGTTTCTCCACCGCGAGAATCGTCTCGCTTCTGGGCGTGCTGATGCAGGCGCATATCCCCGTCCTGGAGGCCCTGGGGCTGGTCCGCCAGTCGGCGGGCAACCTCCGCTACGAAGGCATCGTCGCCAAGGCCGCGGATTTCGTCTCTCGCGGCGAGCCGATGAGCACGGCCTTCGCGGACGCTTCGCTGATCAGCCCGTCGGTGCACGAGGCGATCCGCAGCGGGGAAGAAAGCGGCGAACTCGACCGCCTGCTGCTGAATATCGCGTCCTTCCTCGACGAGGAGAACGAGGTTGTCATCCGCTCGCTGACGAGCATCATCGAGCCGGTGATCCTGATCCTGATGGGACTGCTGGTCGGCGTCGTTTCGATCTGCATGTTCCTGCCGCTGTTCGATCTGACGGCAATGACCCAGGGTGGAGGTGGCGGATGAAACTGGGATCGTCATCGAGAACCGCCATTGGGGTCGACATCGGCCTGCGTACGATCCGCGCGGCGCAACTATCCGCCGCGAACGGCTCGGCGCTGGCGATGTCGCTGGTGCCGCGGCCGCGGGCCGGAGGCGAAATCGGACCCGACGACGCCTTGGCCCTTCGGGAAGTGCTCGCCCGCCAGGGATTCAAGGACAACCGCATCGTCCTGGCGGCGCCGCGGAACGCGATCCTGCCGGCGGCGATGGAACTGCCCTCCAAGGTCAACGGCGCCCCCATCGATCAGATCGTCCGCTTGGAACTGTCCCGGCTCCACAACCTCGCGCCGGACTCTTTCGAGATGGCCTATTGGGACCTCAAAGCGGCCGGCGGCACCAAGCCTGTGACTCACACGCTGGCCGTCGCCTGTCCGCACGAGGCGGCCAACGCGTTCCTGGACATCTTCGAAGACGCCGGCTTTCGCGTCGTGGCCCTGGATGTGCGGGGAGCGGCCGTCGCAAGGGCCTGCGAGCCCCTCCTGCTCCCGGCCCCCCAGGTTACGGCGATCCTGGACATCGGCCTGCAATCCGCGGCCCTGCTGTTCGTGTGCGGGCGATCCCTGCTCTACGAGCGTCCACTGGATCCGCCCTATCTGGTGGAACTGACGGCGAAGCTGGCCGACGTGTTCGGCATCACGCAGGAGGCAGCCACTCAGATCCTCGGCACGGTCGGCCCTTCGGCCAAAGAGCCGACGGGACAGTTCGATCGCGAGACCCTGGCCGCCGTCGGCGGACACCTGCGGACGCATTTTGAGAAGACGCTCGAGGGGCTCAAGGTGCCGCTGTCGTATGCGAAGCATCAGTTCCCGGGCGACGGAGTCAAGCGCATGCTGCTGATCGGCAGTGGGGCCACGGTCCCCGACCTCGCGTCGTACTTCGAGCCCCACCTTGGATTCGAAGTGAAACGGGCGGACCCGGCGAGCTTGATCGACAGCCCCCCGGGCCTGCTGGCCAAGGCGTCCAATCCTGCTTTGACCGTGGCGGTCGGCCTGGCGAAATTCGAGGGAGGCGACGGATGGCCGATGTGAACCTCATCCCGGCAGCCCGACTTGCCCGCAAACGCCGGAACACAAGGCTCTACATCTGGGCCGCGATCCTGGGCGCGTATGGAATGTGCCTGATCGCCAGTTCGGCCACGTTGCAGGCGCTCCGCGTCAGCGAAGACCGCAGTCTCAACGGGCAGCGAGCCAACCTCGCCCGGCAGGTCGAACAGGACAACCAGGAGTTGCTGGAAATCCGCAAGGAATTGGCCGACGCGCGGGTCGCCCGCGAGACCACGCGAGCCATCCGCCATCAGCCCGACTGGAGTCGGCTGTTCCTCGGTCTGTCCGAACGACTCGGCGACGAGATCGTCCTGAGTCAATGCCGCCTCGCGACGCTGACGGCCGACAACCGGATCGTCGGCGAGCAGTGGACCGAATCGATGCCGGTCCGCCCCCTGGGCGAAATGCTCAAAGAGTGCCGGCACACCCTGCAGCTCAGCGGATTCGGCAAGAGCCAGGAATCCGTGTCCCAGTTCGTCCTGCGACTGGAGGGAACCGGCCTGTTCAAATCCGTTCGACTGACCAGCAGTTGCCGCCAGACGTTCCTGGAGCGGGAAGCCGTGGCGTTCAGCGTCGAATGCCAATTCAAGGGAGCCTGACGATGCCTTCCGCGACGGAAAAACGAAGTCGATGGTGCCGGATCGATGCCGTGGGCCTCGGCCTGTGCGCGGCGATCTCGGTGCTGTGGTACCTGACGACGGTCAATCCGCTGCTGGCGCAGCGACTCCGCACCGCCGACCTCCGTCGGCAGATTCGGGACCTGGAGCGTCAGACCGACGAAGTGAGGGCCGCCAAGGCTTCGGCCGGACAACTGCTGATGGCCGTCCGGCGGGATCTCGACGCGGGGGGCGTCGATCTGGACCGCGCCGCGAACATCAACAAGCGAATCGCCCTGCTGACCGAGTTCTTCGCTGGCTGCGAGCTGCACGTGGACGACATGCAGACCGGGCGGCCCTGCAAAGGCCTGCAATGCGATCTCGTCCCGATCACCATCGTCGGACGGGGCGACTACGGCCGGTGCATTCGCTTCCTCCACGGATTGTGCAAGACCTTCCCCGACATGAGCGTGATGCGGATCGATCTGAAAGGCAGCCCCTCGCCCGCGGCGCCGCCCGAGCAATTCCAGTTCGAGATGTTCTGGTACGCCGCGCCCGACAGCGCCGCGATGGCCGAAATCCCCACGGGGGCCCGAGCTTGTCTGATGTCTCAATTGAGGGGGTCTGTCCTATGGCCTTGACCAGGCGACAGAAGACCCTGTTGTCGGTTTTCGGACTCGGCGTGATCGCGTTGGCGGCCGACCGGACGATTCTGCGTCCCCAGGGCGGCCCCGCGTCAGCGACCGCCTCCCAGTCCAGCGATTCGGCGTCCCCGTCAGGCGGCGCGCCGGCACCCGAGGACCAGCCGCTCCCGCTCGACATGGCGGACCGCCTGGCCGCCCTGTGGCCCGGACAGGAGAACGAAATGGAACAGACGAGAAATCCGTTCGCCCTGCCGTCGACGTGGTTCGATGCGGCCGGCGCGTCTGGGGATCGCCGCCCCGACGCGGTGCGACGCTTTATCCGGACCCACCGACTCACGGCGATCGGCATGCAGGCCGGCGAGTCCTACGTCATGGTGGACGACCAGTTCCTCGTGCCGGGCCGCCATGTGGACGGATTCACGCTCGTCAGGGTCGGGGACCGCTCGGCCGTGTTCGAGTGCGAGGGCAAGCAGGCGGTGCTGGAGTTGACCGACAAGGAATGACGCCCCCAGGCAAAGCTCGACGGATATCCGTATTCCTGCTTAAGGAGGATTGCGTTCTTGACGATATGCGGGATATAGCATGTCTCGGACGAGGTTAAACAATAGGAGAGTGCACATGAAAAGATCCAGACGTACAGGCAACAAGGGGTTCAGTCTGTTGGAAGTCGTCATCGTGGTGGCGATCATCGCGATCCTGGCGGCCATCGGCATTCCGCGAATGAGCCGGGGCTCCAAGGGCGCCGGGGATTCGGCCTTGCGCGGCGATCTCGCGGTGCTCCGCAACGCGATCGATCTCTACGCCGCCGAGCACGACGGCACGCTGCCCGCCGTGAGCACCATCGTCAACCAACTGACGAAGTACTCCGACCGGGCCGGCACAACGAGCGACACCAAGACCACGACCTGCATCTATGGTCCCTACATCCGCAGCATCCCCGCCCTCCCGGTTGGCCCGGCCAACAGGAAAGGGAGCACCGGAATCGCCGCCAGTGATGCCAACGGGGTCGGCTGGCTCTACACCGAAGCCACCGGGAAGATCACGCCCAACACCGGCACCACGAAGGATGAGAGCGACGTTCTCTACACGAGCTATTGACCGAACGCCTCGTTCGCCTTGTCGTGATGTCCGGCTTGCCCGGGTGGAGCCTCTCGTTGCGACGATCGATCTCTTCGTGACTCGGACCACTGTCGACCTCCCCCGACAGTGGTCCGAGTTCGTTTCCACAGATGCGTCGGGGGTCTCATGCACGACGACAAACCGTCCCGAAACCGCGGCGTCAGCCTGATCGAGCTGGTTCTGGTCGTGGCCATCCTGGCCGTTTTCGCGGCGATCGCGGCCCCTCGCTATGGTCGCGCCTCCGGCCGGTATCGGCTGGATCTGGCGGTCGGTCGGGTCATAACCGATCTCCGGCTGGCGCAGTCGGCCGCCCGAGCCCGTTCGGCCTCCTGCACGGTCGTCTTCACCGTCGACACGGCACAATACCAGGTGACAGGACTGCCCGCCCCCGACGGACAGACGGGCGACTACACGGTCCGGCTCTCCGCCGAGCCGTACAGGGCGCAGCTCGTCAGCGTCAGCTTCGGCGGAGTCCCCCAGGTGGTCTTCAATGGATGGGGCATCCCCAGCTCGGAAGGCACCGTCACCGTCGGCATCGGCAATGAGCAGAAGACGATCGCGGTGGCGAGAAACACCGGACAGGTCCAAATTCAATGATCGAACGAGATAAGCCAGATCGGACGCGGCAAAGCCGCCGGGGCTTCACCCTGTTGGAGATGGTGGTCGGGGCGACAATCATGTCCGTGCTCATGATCGCAATGGGCTCAGTCATGCTGATCGCCGGCCGGGCCCTGCCCCAGGCGCAGAGCGTCACCTCCGCGACGACGGCGGCAGCCGCCGCGGCCGACCAGATCGCGTCGGAACTGCGGTACGCCACCGCCGTCAACCAGCGATCCGCGACGAGGATCGAGTTCACCGTCGCCGACCGCAACAACGACGGACTCCCCGAGACGATTCGGTACGAGTGGTCGGGGACCGCCGGGGCTCCCTTGACGCGCACCTACAACACAGGGACCACGGTCCAGATGCTGTCCGATGTCCGCGAGTTCGATCTCTCGTACGATATCCAGGCAATCAGCCGAGAGATCCCTCAGTCTCAAGAGAGCGCCGAGACGCTCCTGGCCGGGTATTCCTCGGCCACGAACTATGCGGACTACTCGATTAAGTCCGCCCAGTGGTTCGCCGAGTATTTCCGGCCCACCCTGCCGGCCGATGCGACCAGTTGGAAGGTCACCCGCGTCAGAATCTGCGCCAGCCAGGCCGGCGTTCCCGGCGGGCAGACCAAAGTGCAGTTGCAACTGCCCACCGCCGCATGTCTGCCCAGCGGCGTCGTGCTGGAGGAGAAGACCCTCTATGAGTCGATCCTGCCGCTGCTGTATCTGGAATATGACTTCTCCTATGCTGCCGTCTCGGGGCTCTCGCCGCAGCGGGGACTCTGCATCGTCTTTCGCTGGGCAGCGGACACCGAGGCGTGCAAGCTGCTGGGGCAAAACAAGAACGTCACGGCGACGAATGTCTCCCTGCTCAAGAGCACCAGCCAGGGCATCACCTGGTCGAAGCAGTCCGGGGAATCCCTGCTGTTCTCGGTCTACGGAACAGTGACGACGTCCGGGACGCCGCTGATCCAGAGCACCTACTATCTCGACGCCGTCCGGGTCCAATTGCGATCGGGCAGCGACAGCGGGTCGCTCGTGCAGACCGCGGTCAGACCCCTCAATCGGCCGGAGGTGACTTCATGAACGCCGCTCCCGACCACCGCCGATTCCCTGCCAGGCGCCGCGCGCCGCGATGCGTCGGTCGGGCCTTCACGATTGCGGAGGCGACGATCTCGACGGTGATCGTGGCCGTCCTGCTCGCGGCGGCATTGACCACGGTGGGCGCGTCGCAGACCACCCAGCGCAAAGCGGCCCTCGTCGTCCGAGGGCAACTGCTGGCCGAGGCCCTCATGGCCGAGATCCTCTGGCAGAGCTATGCGGAGCCCGACGGCGCAACCTCGCTGGGGGTCGACACGGGAGAAGCCGCGACAGTCCGCTCGAACTACGACGACGTGGACGACTACCAGGGATGGTCCGACAGCCCCCCCACAGCGAAAGACGGAACCACCCTGACCAACACGGCGGGCTGGAAGCGGACCGTGACTGTGGAGTGGATCAACGCGACGAATCCCTCGCAGACGTCCACGACGGAGACCGGAGCCAAACGGATTACCGTGACCTCGCTCTGCCAGAACGTGCCGCAAGCGACCCTCGTGGCCATCAAGACGGTCGATTGGAAGTAGAGAGGCGCCTATGACGACGAATCGAGACGGAGCACGCCGAGGAAGCATCTACCTGCACGTGCTGGCGTCCTCACTGCTGGTCGCCATCCTGGGTCTGGGCGCGATGGCGGCGGTTCGAATCCAAACGCGTTCGGCCCAACTCGGTCGCGACTGCGCGCAGGCGAGACTCTGCGCCACGTCGGCCGTCGAAGCCGGCCTGCTCCAGATCAAACAGAGTTCGACCTGGAGGAGTGCCTGGCCCAACGGCGTCTGGCTCCAGGACAAGACGCTCGGCGGCGGCACCTTCACGCTGCAGGGCGTCGATCCCACGGACGGCGTTCTGAGCGACTCCGAGTACGAGCCCCTCGTTCTGACCGGCACCGGCGTCAAAGGGCTCGCACGGCACAAGACGCAAGTCACTCTCGTGCCGGTGGTCAAGACGCTGGAGGCTCTGAACACGTGCCTTCACACCTCCAAGCAGATCACCATCAACAACAGCTGCCAGGTTGCCGCGATGGGAGCCCCCCTCTCCACGAACGATCGTCTGGTCAACAACGGCACGATCGACGGAAGCGTCGAGGCGGCCTCCGCCACCCCGCTCGGCGCGATCACCGGCACGGTCACCATCCCGGCGTCCGCCAAGGCGATGCCCGACGCGTCGCTGATCAGCCGATATGCGAGCAGAGCAACGACGATCCCCTACACCGGGGACATCGACAAAGCGACGCTCGGACCCGGCTGCAACCCCTGGGGCCCCACCGATCCCAACGGGCTCTACGTGCTCGACACCGGCGGCAGCGCGATCACGATCAAGAACACCCGAATCTACGGGACGCTCATCATCAAGGCCTCGGGCAAAACCGTCACGTTCGACGAAGCGATGTTCTGCCAGAACTACCGGTCTCAATTCCCGGTCCTGATCGTGGACGGATACCTCGTCCTCAAATGCACCAGCGCCACCACCACGCTTTCGGAATCATCCAAGGACACGAACTACAATCCGATCGGCGCCCCTTACGAGGGCGTCACGGATACGGACAAGAACGACGTCTACCCCAATGAGATCCGGGGGCTCATCCACGTCACGACCGGCCTGTTCCTTCAGCAGACGGCCAAGATCGTCGGCACAATCCTCTGCGAAGGCATCGTCACCTGCGGCGGAACCAACACCATCGTTTCCGATCCCGTTCTGTACACGTCGCCGCCGGACGGTTACACCTACGTCGACGGCATGGCCATCTCGCCCGGGAGCTGGAGACAAGTGGTCGACTGAGAGGGGAAGACCGAAATGGCACACCCGGGCGGCCGGTCGTCTGTCGACTGCGAGGAAGAACAGACGAAGAGTCCCCGACTCGGAAACCCGCGTCGGGGACTCAGTCGGCCACCCGGGGTGCACCTCGACGAGTCCCTTCGGACTCTCTGCGGGGCGCCGCCTGGCGAGGCGGCGTTATTTCTTCTTGCCGGGTCGGTCGATCACCTTGATCGTCGCGGTCCCTTCGAACGGCGTGCCGTCGAGAAGTTCGCCCGCGACCGCCACGGTGGTCTGAGGCGCCTGCGCGATCGCCGCCACCGCGGCCCAGTCGAACCGCACCACGCGTTCCGGGATGCCGTCCCGATCGTGATCCACGATCGTCCTGCGGCTCACGTTCGCGCAGGCCCACCGCCAGGCCCACGGCCGGCCCCACCACCATCGAGACCACATTCGCATCCAGCGATCGGGACCCGTGACGGCGGCGATTTCTTCCAGCGTCACTGTCGATTCGTCGATCTGGGCGACGTCATAGCCTTCCGGCAGCTCGATGTAGCAGGTGATCCACCGGCCGTGGAGAAACGGATTCAGCGTGTCCGGGTCCAGATCGATCGCCGCCTCCAGCGTGCTGGCCCCTTCGAAAACCGACAGGTTGTCCCAGCACACCCAGTAGGAGTCGGTGAACGTCCCGCTGTCGAGCGCGGTCAGCCGCAGCTCGACCATGTGCCAGTCCGACAGACCCGCGATGCTCACCTCCTGGTTGAGGTACTCGCCTTCGACGGTCGCGCTCCACAAAGGCACGTCGTCCACGAGGAGCGACGCCTCGAAGTGGGCGAATACCCCGGACGGATTGGCGGTCAGCATCGCGTCGAACCCGATGACGCCCATCCCGGTCAGGTCCACATACTGGTAGAAGCTCTGGCACTGCCCCGGCTTGAACGACTTGCCGCCCAGGCTGAACAGACAGGCGGAATACGCGCCGTCCGTTTGCCAGATGTCGGTGCAGTAGGAGTTGAACGAAGGATTGTCCAGATGCGACCAGTCGCTGGGCAAGAGACGAGGAGACGGAAGACCCGCATACGTCGCCTCGAAGCTGGAGTTCAGGAACTGGGCGCCGCACACGCCGGACCACCCCAGCACGACCAGGACAGCCCAATACGCCACGGCGCGAGCACGAATTATCGGGACCTTTGCAGACACCTGAATCATACTCATTCTCCCCGCAGATTCCAAACACTCACCACAATTCATCAAGAACAGGCCTTGTCAAAGACGGTGGTTGGACGAGCGGACTCTCGCCCGTTCGAGACGGCGAATCGCCGGATGCTCCAGATTTCGTTTGCCGCGGCGGAACTTCAGATGACGCGTCTTCAGTTCGGTGGGACCGGCCCCCTGACTTCTACGGACACACCCAACTAAAGTATATTCCGGATCGTACCCCTGCCAAATGCACGCCAAAAGAATCCGCGAGGAGTCGTCGAATGGAATGAACGCCCCCATAATCCTCGTGCGGAAAGGCCCCAGATCGCGGATTCCCGCTTCCCGACAAAATCACACGCTTGCCCGCCAAGCGTGTGACATGCCCCCGTCTCAGTCCTCGCGGGAAGAGAGCCACAGCGCGTTCGACGGGGAGTCGCGCGGTTTGTGACGCCGGTTCCGGGGCTGTCAGGGCAGGGCCTGGAGCGTCACCTGCACCTCCACCTTGCGATCGTCGCGCACCACCGTAAAGCCCAGCCTGTCGCCGACGTCGTGGCTGTCGAGGACACGGTACAGGTCGTTCGAATTCCGCACGGGCTTGCCGTCCGCGGCGACGATCAGGTCGCCCAGGAGGATCTGGCCCCGCGGAGTCTGGCTGGTCGGCCGCAGGCCCGCCTTGTCGGCCGCGCCGCCCGGCGTGACGGCATAGAACAGCACGCCTTCGAGCCCCAGCCGACGAACGATGTTGTCGTCCACCAGCGCGATGCCCAGGCCGGGCTTCTCGATATGCTCGCCGCTGATGATCTTGGGCACGATCCGGTTCACCACGTCCACGGGCACCGCGAACCCGATGCCGGCGTAGGCGCCGGAAGGACTGACGATGGCGGTGTTGATGCCGATGACCCGGCCGGCGCTGTCGAGCAGCGGGCCGCCGGAGTTGCCGGGATTGATCGCGGCGTCGGTCTGGATGACGCCCTGGATGGGCCGGCGGGTGGCCGAGACGATCTCGCGGCCCAGGCCGCTGATGACGCCGGTGGTGAGCGTCTGGTCGAAGCCGAACGGATTGCCGATGGCGAAGACCTTCTGGCCCACCTGCAAATCGGCCGAAGTGCCGATCGGAATGGGCGGCAACGACCCCGTCGGCGCGTCGATCTTCAGCACGGCGATGTCCTTGTCCGGCTCGACGCCGACCAGCTTGGCCGGCCACGTGGAGCGGTCCGCCAGCGTCACGTTCGCCGCGGTCGCCTCGGCGATGACATGGAAGTTCGTCACGACGTAGCCCTTCTCATCCCAGATGAACCCCGAGCCGGTTCCCTGCGGAACCTCCAGCGCGCGGAATCGGAAGAGGTCTTGCTGGACGGCCAGGCTCGTGATGTACACGACGCAGGGCGAGACCTTTTTGAACAGGTCGATCGTGCTCTTCTCGTCGGCCGCCAAATCGCCGCGGGCGGTCACAACCCGGGGCAGAGCCCCCCTCTCGTGCACGCCGCCGAACCAGAACCGGACCTCGCGGTACAGCATCAATGCGACGAGAACCACCAACAGGAAAGTCAGCACGGACCGGGCTTGCGCGCGGCCTGCACGATGCGATTGTTCGTGATCCCACTCCATGACAGCCGACTCCCATCCATCGGTTCGCGGCCGGCGCGCGGCTCACCGCCGCAACCCGAAACCGGCCGGTTGTGATGATAGAGCGACCGGCATGGGTTGTCAAACCCCTTTGAAAGCGAAGGTCGGCCGATCAATCCGCGGCGCCGGGCGAACCGCCGGGGTTCGTGTCGGCCCGCCAGACGGACTGGTCGCTCAGAGAGTCGGGATCGACGGTGTGGGGCGCGATCAGGGCAAGCGAGTAGCCCTTGCCGTCCGTCGTGGGGTACCAGTCGTCTCGGTACGTGAAGCTGTGAATCGTCCGGCCGGCCGCATCGCACAACTCGACGTGCTCGCCTGCGTTGTCCAGAGCGCCGCTGTACTGACCTGCGACCGGCAGGCCCGGGCCGTACCTGCCCTCGAATGCCGCGAGGTCCTGCACGGCCAGGCAATAAGCGCCCGGCGCCAGTTCGAAGCTCGGAAA
>JAAYVJ010000357.1 GCA_012517265.1 Planctomycetota bacterium
ACCAGATCGGCTTCGTATCCCTCCGTCGCCGGACCGCCGCAGTTGATCTTGCGAACAATCCCGCCGCCCTCGACCGTGAAGGCCGCGATGCAGGGGAATTCGACGATGCCGTCGAATCGAATCTCCAGCAGACCGGTTTCTACTTCGACGCCGGGGAAGGTGTAGTCCAGGGCCCGGTCCTTGCCGACCGCGGCGAAAACGTCCAGCTTGTCGATCGCCTTGCGGCCCTGGAGCGTCACGCCGAAGACCCGCTTGCCTGCTTCGCCATAGTGCGGCTCGCAGAACTGCAATCGCACGGTGTAGGTCCCCTTGGGCACCTTCAGCCGATAGGCGGCCATGCCGTAGGCGACCGTCTGGTACAAGGCGTCGTGTTCCGTGTCGGCGATGGCGTCGGAGAACGCCGCGATGTTGCCGCCCTCCCGGCCCTCCATCCGCTTGGGATCGGGGACTGCGGCCGCCTTGCCAAAATCGGGATTCCAGGATTTCTGGTCCCAGGCGGCCTTCGCCAGGGCCGAGACGTTGGGCCCCAGGATTCGCGTCCGCCAGTGAATGCCGAGCAGGCCGGAACAGCCGTAGGCCAGCGCGTCGGCGGCGTCGCGCCGCATCCGGCCGACCCACAGTTGCGGGATGGTCAGGCCGGGGTCGTCCTCCAGCCACGGAATCGCCCACCGGGGCCGGCCCTGAATGCGGGCGAACCCCGCCTCGACCGGCGCAAAGCCGACGTTGCGATTGATACAGCTCATCGGCATCTCCTTGGGCAGGAGATTGTCGAACAAAGCCCGATCCTTCGGCGGGCCCAGGACCCAGCCGCAGGTCGCCAGGACGAACGGCGACTTGACGTTCCTGGCCGCCTCGATCGCCGCCATCAGGTCCGCGACCGTGGCCTGCACTTCTTCCTCTTTCGGATTGCCCCAGGTCCAGCCCTCCGGCGTCCAGAACCAGTAGTAGTCGAGCGGATAGGCCTTCGCGATCCTCTCGAACATCCCCTCATAGACCTCGCGAACCAGATTGGGGTCGTTCGGGTCCCTGCCCCTGCTCTTGATGCGGTCTTTGACCAGCGCCGGGATGATCAGAGGCGTCTCCGTGCCGACGCAGGTCCGCACTCCCAGCGAGTGCGCGAACTCGAACGCCTCGCGGAGCATCTTGCCCGTCCTGTTGAAAACCGCGTTTCGCTCCGCCGGCGTCTGGGACCGAGACGTGGCGTCCTGCATCACGTCCGGGCCGTAGGCGTCCTGCTCGAACAACTGGGCCGTGCCGAAGGAGAAGTCGCTCGTCTTCTTGGCGGTGTTTCCCCAGGCGGCGCGAAGCGTGTGCTCGTAACTCGATTGCGAGCTGAACCGAACCGTGCCGTCCGGGTTCACATCCTCCTTGAGCCCGATCCAGACGGTGGGCTCCGGCCCGACTCCGCCCTCGGGATAGGTGTGCAGGCCGATGAAGTTCATCCGCAGCTTGGGAAGCTGGGCGAGGATCGCCTTGTAGTCGTCGGTGTTCCACCAGTCCGGCCCCTCGGGGAAATCGTGGAATGGCTGGATGCCTCTCGTTTCGAACAATGCCTCGCCTCTTTCATCCAGGCTCGGCAAAACGGGATCGATCTTCTCGTCGGGCACGACGTCCCCATGCAGGTAGAATCGCACGCCGAGGCGCTCGGCCAGACGATACGCGCCGTAGAGCGTTCCGACCGCGTCGCCCCCGACCACGGCCAGGACCCGCGGGCCGCTGTCCAGCGTCACAGTCCGGAGAACGTACTGCTGGGGCTTGAGCGTCGAGATCGATTGGCGGAGCTGCTCGTCGAGGGCCTGGATCGTGGAGTGATCCTTGCGCCCCACGACGATGCTCGCGCCGGGGGGCAACTGCACCCCGGTCGCAATCGGGGCCAGTTGCCCGGTCCGCAGGTACAGATAGCGGCGAATCTCCCTGGCCGCGAGGTGCTCGAGAGGCTCGGCAATCTGCGGCTCGACGATCGTGATCGGCTCGGCCGCCGCACAAGCCGTCGGGCTCGCGAGCCCTCCAAGGAGCGTCATCGTACAGGAAACGACCGCCAGAAGGGACGGAAACGAAGAGCGTCTGAGCGTCATGACAAGCACCTCTCTGCATTTACAGTTGGCCAACGACGACTTAGAATCGTGATTCGCAAATGGTAAATCCTCACTGGCAGATAGCAAATGAAAAGAACGATATTGGACTGCTACACCGACGAGCCGGCCGGGCTGGGCGTTCCGCCGTTCATCGGCGTTTGGCCGCGATACGTTGCGGGACTCCACGAGGACGAGCCCACGTACCTGACCATCGACGACATCCGGCTGGTCCGCTACGTGGAGTGCGTGCCCAATGTCGTGATCGACCCGCCCTACGGCCGGACGCATCTGGAGGTGCTCAACCACACGCGGAGCTACGAACAGATCCGGCAGGTCCTGGAGAACACCGACGAACTGGTGATCGTCGTCGGCGTCCAGACGCCGGGCAAGTACCTCAGCGCCCGACCAGGCACGCTGCACGAGGTCGAGAAGCTGCTCCGGTCGTTCGAGGAGGGAAGACAGGCAACACAAGACGGCGCCGCCCCACGATCCTATCGCAAGGTCCTGACCGGCCCGGTCCTGATCGGGGGCACGCAGGCCCGCGGCGGAGCCCGGCCGCAGGTGGCCGACGCGGAATACTTCGACGAGCTTCGGCCATTCACGTTCGACACGTACGACCAGTTGCAGCCTCTGGCCCTCAAAGGGGCGTCATTCATCCGGCAGATGCCGCGGCTGGCGAATCGGATCGTCGAGATCGAAACGGGCCGGGGTTGTCCCCGCGAGCGGGGCTGCTCCTTCTGCACCGAGCCGATCAAAAACAGGGTCCAGTGGCGCAGACCCGAGTTGGTTGTTGAGGAGGTCAAGACGCTCATGGGGTTCGGGGCGAGGGCTTTCCGCCTGGGCAAGCAATCCTGCATCTACAGCTACGAAGGCGGCGATCACGCCAAGCTCGAAGCGATGCTCTCGCCCCTGGCGGCGATGCGGCCTGCGGTGCTGCACATCGACAACGCCAACCCCCAGATGATCGACGAGAAGCGGACGGAACTGTTCGTCAAGTACCTCACGCCGGGCAGCACCGCCGCGATGGGGATCGAGTCCTTCGATTCCAGGGTCACCGCGGCGAACAATCTGAACTGCCCCTACGACCTGGCGTTCGAGGCGATCCGGACGGTCAATCGCATCGGCGGCTTTCGCGGCGAGAACGGATGCCATGCTCTTCTGCCGGGGATCAACATCCTCCTGGGCCTGGCCGCCGAGACCCCTGAAACCCTGGACAAGAACTTCGCGGCGCTCAAGCGGATCCTCGACGAGGGCCTGCTCATCCGCCGGATCAACATCCGCCGGGTCGTCCCGTTCCCAGGCACGCCGCTCTATCAGCAGGTCGGCCGCAAGTTTCTCCGCAAGAACATGCGGTACTACGTGGACTGGATCGAAAAGGTCCGCCAGGAGATCGAC
>JAAYVJ010000358.1 GCA_012517265.1 Planctomycetota bacterium
GCACGTGACTCACGCCGTCTGGCTCACGCCCGCGCGCGTCCGGTTGGACGGCGTGGGTCTGCTGCCCGATGTCCCCGCGGAACCGCGCCCCGGCGCCGACGCCGCGCTCGAAGCGGCTCTGACCTGTTTCCAGGCCGGGGAATGCCGCCGTTGAACAACGTAGAAATGTGCGAACAGCTGACTCGCTGAGGAGATGATTATGCGTAAAGTGCTCTTGGGAGTATTGATTGCGGTTGTGGTGCTGGGACTCATCGCCGGCGCCTTTGCCGGCGGCGTCCTTGTGGGCCGAGGGACCGCTCGCGCGCTCACGACGGCGACGCCCACGACGTCCGCCCCTGCGGGGACCGAAGCCACACCGGAGACAACCGCACCCCCCACTTCGGAGTCGGGAGCCGATGAGCCACTGAACTACGACATGTTGCGCGAGGTCCTCGACATCCTCGACAGAGAATTCTATGGCGGCCTACCAGATCAGGCGACGCTCTCCTACGGGGCGATTCGAGGCATGCTCATGACGCTCGACGATCCGTACACTACCTTCATCGAGCCGGACATTGCCGCGATCTGGAATCAGGATGCGACGGGCGAGTTCGAGGGCATCGGCGCGACCGTGCGAATGCGCGAGGACGGTTATCTCGAAATCGTGCGGCCCCTGCCGGGTCAGCCGGCCGAGGCGGCCGGCCTCAAGGCCGGCGACCTGGTCCTGGAGGTAGACAACGTCTCCATCGTGGGCATGGGCCTCTACGAGGCGATCGGCCTGATTCGCGGCCCGGAAGGCAGCGAGGTCACCCTGAAAATCGCGCGTCCCGATGAAACTGAGCCGTTCACCGTGACGGTTCGCCGTGCCCGCATCGTCATGCCGACGGTGGATTCGCGCATGTTGGAGCACAACATCGGTTATATCCAGCTCACCGAATTCGACGACACGGCAACAGACCGGGTCACCGCGGCCCTGCAAGCGTTGCTGAATCAGGGTGCGGAGGGCCTGATTTTCGATCTCCGCGATAATCCAGGCGGCTTCCTCACCCAGGCAATTCAGATCGGCGATCTGTTCCTGGACAAAGGGGTCGTCGCCGTCGAGCGCGATTCGGGGGGCGGCGAGCAGACCTTCACCTCACAGTCAGGCGACCTGGGTGAGACCATCCCCCTCGTTGTGCTGGTCAATGGCGGGAGTGCCAGCGCCTCCGAAATCGTCGCGGGAGCCATCCAGGACCGCGGCCGTGGCGTGTTGATTGGTGAGCAGACGCTGGGCAAAGGCTCGGTGCAGCTGCCGCACGACCTCAGCGACGGCTCGCAATTGCGTGTGACCATCGCGCGCTGGTACACGCCCAATAATCACAGCATCCACGGCGCCGGCTTGAAGCCCGACATCGAAGCGCCCATCCCCGAAGACACGCCGGCCGGCGAAGACCCCCAGCTTCAGCGCGCGATCCAGTATCTCGTAGAAGAGAAATAGAAGGGACATAGCCAGCGCCAGGAGACAGAGTTGGACGACATCAAAATTATCGCCACTAACCGCAAGGCCTATCACGATTACTTCATCGAGGAGCAGCACGAGGCGGGGATTGCCCTCACCGGCACGGAA
>JAAYVJ010000359.1 GCA_012517265.1 Planctomycetota bacterium
ATCAAGACCGCCGCGACGCAGACGCAAACGGCAGCAGCCGCCCCGGCCCCCAGATCGTCCGCCAGAATGCCCCAGCCGGCGGGGAACCGCTCCAATTTTCGGATGGGGCCCGGCTTGAGGATATCGAACACTCGAAACGCGAGGAAACCGACGGCCGCGATCGCAAGGCTCTCCCAGCCGGAGAGGCTCCGCGCCAACAGCAGTGGAACGGCCAGAAACGCCAATGCTTGGCCGGCGAACTCATCCATGACGACTTCGCCCGGGTCCTGACGCCCGGTCGCGGCGATCGAAGCCGGCGAGCAGCAGACGCACGCCACGCACCCCGCGGCCACCATCGCGGCCGTCGCAATCGCCGCCGCGAAGTTCGACACGCCGCAATAAGTCAGCAGACCGAACGCGATCGCCGGCGGCAGCGAACCCCAGGTCCCCGGCGCAACCGGCATCCAGCCCAGCCCAAAACACGCGGCGATCAATCGTCTCCAGTACATAGGGCCAAAACACTACCGGAAACGAACGCGAAGGTCAAAGGGAAACGGACCCAACCGTGATGACTCCGGAGGAATCGTTCATTCTTCCAGCAGCACAACGACCCAGCCTTTGGTGTTCAGCTCATCGCTGCTGCCGCCGAAACCGTGGATGGCTTTGACGCCCCAGCCATCCTGAAGATCGTCATGAAGATGCTCCTCCACGAGCCCATGCTTGTCACCGAAGCTGCCCACGAGCATCTTGCCCTTGGCGTAGGCCATGTTGTCGAGATAGATGGTGACCAGTTTCTGCATGGCGTGAAGCCCTTTCAAACGCAAGAAGACGACAGTCTCAAGCCAACTTTAGCATCTTGAGGCAGTAGCGGTCGGTCATGCCGGCGATATAGTCGCAGACGGCCCGCTCCAGGCCGTACTGCGGGATGAAATCGCGGAAGTAGCTGGGCATGCGGTGCGGGTCATCACAGAGCTGCCCGAACAATTCCGCCAGCCACCGCCTTGTGTTCTTCGCGGCCTCCAACAGTCGCTCGTGATGGTAGAAGTTGGCCAGCAGGAACCGCTCAAGCTGCACCAATTGGCCGTCGCCCTCCGCGGACAGGCCGATCAGGTCCTCGGGCAGGTTGCACGCGTCCTGCGAGGTACGGATGCCCGCCTCGGCGATTCTCCTGCGGCTGGTCTCGATGCAGTCGCCGACGAGCCGGTCGGTAATCGCCTTGGCCGTGCGGGTCCGACGGATCGTCCAGTCCGGGATTCGCTCGGCTCCGACCTTTTTCGTCGCCTCGGTGTAGATCTGGATGTCCCGCATCTGGTTGCCGTCGATCAGGCGGGCCCGCAGTCCGTCCTCCAGATCGTGACAATTGTACGCGATGCGGTCGGCCACATCGGCGATCTGGCCCTCCAGGGTGCTGTTGAGTTCGTGGAAGCGCGGAAGCGTGGAAGCGTAGAAGCGTTGATCTAAAGGCGCCTCCTCGCCTTGGCCCTTCAACAATCCCTCGCATTTCCTCGCCAGGCCCAGGAGCGTCTCGTATGTCAGGTTCAGACCCATGAACGCCGGGTAGGGGTGCTCCAGCAGGGTCACGATCCGCAGAGTCTGGGCGTTGTGCTCGAATCCGCCGCGGCCGGCCATCAGTTCGTCGAGCCTCTTCTCGCCGGTGTGGCCGAAAGGCGGGTGGCCCAGATCGTGGGCCAGGCAGATCGCCTCGGTGAGGCTCTCGTTCAGTCCGAGCGCCTTGGCGAGCGTGCGGCCGATCTGGGCGACCTCGATGCTGTGCGTCAGTCGGGAGCGGTAGTAGTCGTCCAGTCCCGGCGAGAAGACCTGCGTCTTGCCCTCCAGACGCCGGAAGGCCGAACTGTGGATGATCCGGTCGCGGTCCCGCTCGAAATCCGAGCGGTAGGGGTGAGGCGGCTCGGGATACACCCGCCCTCTGCCGGCCGCCTCGGCAGCAGCATAAGAACAAAGACCATCGACCATACGATTCTCTCCGCGGACCCGGACCGGTCCTATCCGTCCCATGAGTCCCATAGGTCCCATTGCTCCGACCTCACAGACTCGGCAGCGACTTCTCCTCGCTGACCTGCTTGAGCTCCGCCAGCAGGTCGATCATCGACTGGCTGATCACTTTCGTGTCGCTGCATACGCCCATGAAGTTCGTGTCGCCTTCCCATCGCGGCACGACGTGGATGTGCATGTGGCCCGGCAGGCCGGCCCCCGCGCAGCGGCTGAAGTTCAGACCCACGTTGAAGCCCATCGGGCGGATCGCCAGCGACAGGGCCCGCTGCGATTCCCGGACCAGCTTGATCAGTTCCAGCATCTCCTCCTCGGACGTCTCTTCAAGCGTCGCGACGTGCCGGGCCGGGGCGATCAGCAGGTGGCCGTTGTTGTAGGGGAACCGGTTGAGGACGACGAGGCTCCGTTCGGTCCGCCAAAGGACCAGGTTCTCCGCGTCCTCGGCCGGATGCGCGAAGTTGTGACAGAGGAAACAGCCGTCGCTCTTGCCGATGTCGCGGATGTATGGAATTCGCCACGGCGCCCACAGATTGTTTCGTTCCAAGAGACCACTACCTCCATATCAAAGATAGCTCGAAATTCGAATGTCGAAATCCGCCCCCGCCTTGGCGGGAACGTCAACAAGCACGAATGACCAAAATCCAAAATTCAAAGCAGCCCTGCTGACGTGGCGACAGCGTTTCAGCCATTTGGGCTTTGGTCCTTTGGATTTGTTTCGGATTTCGGATTTCGAGTTTCGGATTTTTCACTTTCCGGATTCAGCAGTTCCGCAATCAGCGTCTGCTTGATCGTGATGTGCGGATGCGCCTCGATCCCCATCGGGGGCACCGAGGCCTCGATCTGCATCGTGTACGTCTGCCGCCGCTGTTCGAGCCGGCCGGCCGCGATGTTATACAGTTCCTCGCCCGTTCCTTCCAGCGAAAGCACTTCGTACGGCCCGAGAAATCCGAACGTCCCGCTGAGCCGGAACCGCCCCGAGTACGGAATGGGCCAGTCCGCCGGCGCCGAAGCCGCGGGCGCGTATGTCCCTTCGATCACGGCTGCCGCGCCGCGAGGGCCCGAGCGAATCCCGTTGAACCGGTAGGTCACGTCGCGGGCCTTTCGCATCACCATCGGAGTCGGCACGGGAAGCTGCGACGTCCACGTCTGCCCGATCGCCAGTCCCTCGGCCGGCAGGGGAATCGTCGCGGCGCCGTCCCAGAGGAACCACACCCCGGCGACGAAGTCCCCGATCATGTCGGGGTTCTTGATCCGCCCGCCCTTGCCCTCGGGCTGAAATGCACGCTCGCCCATCTGCCTGACCAGGGCCTTCAACTCGTTGGCGTCGACGATCCGGCCGCGAGGATCGACCTTGAGGAGAAAGCTCTTGCCCCTGGCGCTTTCGACGGCATCGACGCCCTGGGAACGAGCTGCGGGACCCCCGCTGCGAGAGGCACGAACGGATTCCACCGTCGCGCGGACCGTGCTGACGCCGTACGGATCGACCTCGACCGGCGTATAAGCGACGACCGTCTCCATCTGCTCGACGCGCTCTTCCACGCGGTTTCTGGCCGTCCCGGCGTTCGGGTCCCAGTCGAGCGTCACGTCCCGCCTCGAGGCGAGGCGGTACCGCAGCGTCTTGCCCTGCTCGAAGTCCACGGTCAGAAACACGCGGCCCTTGTCCGGCGTCCGGGTCCGGGCCGGCGCCTCGGCCTGGACCTTGGCGGGAGCCTGCGTTTGCGTCTGCACAGACTCGCCCTCGTCCGCCGTGGGCGTCTTGCAGCCGGGCATGCAGGCCACGGCCATCGCGATCGGGAGCATCCATCCGGCTCTCACACGATTCCTTTCAATCCTTTCCTTCCGACCGCCGCGACGAGTCCACCAGTTCCAGCCGGTGCATGCGCCCGGCCGCCATCTTGATCGCCCGCGGCGGAACGGTAGTATCCTGCATCGCCGCGGGATCGGCAATGATCCATTCGGTCTGCATGTCCTCCGCGTACCGGCGGACCCATCCGGTGTCGAGGTCAAGGACCAGGCTGCCGTCGTACTTGTCCTTGGTGTCGAACGGGCCGGGGAGCAAGCCGGGAGTCTGGCGTTTGTGCATCTCCTCGGCCATCGCCGCCGAGGGGATCGCCTTCATCTCGACCAGGGCCGTCCTGCCGCCGCCGTCCCGCCCCACCTGCTCGAGCGTGTAGACCCGTTCGAAGCTCTTGGCCCCCATGCTGCTGAACGCGAACGACTTCAGGTCGCTCCAGTTCTGTCCGAGGCGGGCCCGGCCCTCTTTCAGAGCCGACAGCGGCGGGATCTCGTGCCGGTCGCGGATCATCTCTTCGGAGAGGATCTTGGCCGCCACGCTGTAGGCTGGCGAGCCCGTCTTGACCGCATTGCGGGCCGACTCGACGTCGAGCACTTCGACCACCTTGCCTCTGGGCGACATCTCCAGCCGATAGCTCTTGCCGATCAGGGCCGCCAGAGGATCGGACCGGTCGTTGGGCTCGCCGCTGTCGAACTCAAAGACCGGCCGACTGGCGACCACGCCGCGATATTTGAGACCTTGGATCGTGATCCCCAAGATGGCGTTGCCGTCGTCCAGGACCTTCTCGACCCGCTGCTCGAACGTCATCTCGACGTAGTTGCCCGAGTACCCGTCGGAGAAGTCCGCGGGCTTGCCCGATTCCGGCCCCATCCATTCGATGCTCTTGCGCGCGTCGGTCGTGGCCTTGTACGTCGCGGCCTGGCCGACCGTGAACGCCAGCGTCAGACCGATCGTGGGCTCGGCGACGTTCGGCTCGGCGGGCTGAACCGCCGGCTCGGCAGTCGTCGGCCGCGCCGGTTCTTCGATCGGTTTCTCGGCGACCGCCGGCACGCTCGACACCGGCTCGACCTTCACCGACGGGCCGGACGAACGATCCTTCTGGCAACCGACCATCATCGAAAGCCCGCAGAGGGCGACCCCGGCCACAACCTCCGCCAACCTGATTGTCCGCACCATCATGTCTCCGTCAACAAAACGACATCCGCTCCGGGTCCGATCCCCTGCCTCCGCGGGCGATTATAGGCCCGATGCGTATCCCGGGCCAAGGTTTTTTGGCGACTGCGAGAGGTATCCCTGCGCATCAAGGGCGGCGTGGGGCTGTACAGGGTGCGTTCGGAGCGCAACCTCGCTCGTCATGACGCCGCAAGGCGTCATCTTCTCCCGCCCCGCCAGTGGGGTGCAGACCAGAACCAGGCTCCACCAGGGGATTACGGGTGATTGATCAGATCACGGATTGCGCAAGGGCTTCAGGGCGGTGCCCCACGCGACGAGCTGGTCGAGCATGGCGTTGACGGACTTCTCATGCATGGGAGCCGGCTTGAACGCCGTGAAGTTCTCGAAATCGGTGAACAGCGAGAGCATGACCTGGGCTCGCACGTCCGCCACCTGCAGTTCGCCCATGATCAGCCGCATTTGTTCCACGGCGCGGACGCCGCCCGCGCTGCCGTAGCTGACGAACCCGGCCGCCTTGTTGTTCCATTCGGCGTACAGGAAGTCGATGGCGTTCTTCAGGGCCCCCGACGGCGCGTGGTTGTACTCGGGCGTCACGAAGACGTACGCGTCGAACGACGCGACCTTC
>JAAYVJ010000360.1 GCA_012517265.1 Planctomycetota bacterium
ACATCGTGGCGGGCCTTGAACAGCCTCGGTAACAGCAAGTCGGCATCTGCACACCTCCACCTCAGTCACTCGTTCAGTCCATCCAGATCGCCCGGACGTCTCGCCCGGCCGAGCCACGCGGCCGCAGCCACCGCGAACCCAGCGGGCAACAACAGAGTCCACGCGGTCCGATTGAGCCGCTCCATCGCCGTCACGCCTTGGCCGGCAGGCCGCGAATCGCCCGGATCACGTTCTCGATCGTCTTGGGATCGAGGCCCTGCTTGGTCAGCTGGGCGTCGATCAGTTCGCCCAGCTTCTCCCACGAGTCGGGCGAGGCCTTCTTGAACTCCTCGATCCCCGTCACCGTCGCGGCGGTCGCCGCGTAGTACTGCGCGGCCTTCGTCTTGGCCTCGGTCAACGAAGGCTTGACCTTTCGCCAGGCCGCCAGGATCCCCGTCGCCAGTCCCGCGATCAGGCCCCCCGTCGCGCCGAACAAAGGGCCGATCGCCGCCAGACCCTCCGCCGCCACTTCGGCACCCTGGACGACCTTGGAGTTCGGGTCCACGGCATAGGTCTTCTCCCCGGTGACTGGGTCAGTCGCCGTAATGCACCCGCCCAGCCCTGCGATCAACGCCACGATCACAACCCCCTGCAACGTCCTTGCCTTCATCAGAAGTCCCTTTCTCAAGTGTCACTCGGTCTCTCGGAACTGAGCATAGATCCGCCGCAATCGCTCGGCGTTCTGCAGGCTCAGGGCAAACACCGCACATTCGCAACAGACGGCCGGGCAGGTCCCATCGGCGTGCTTGAGGATGCAGTCCTTCACGCCGCTGGAGGGATCGGGCAACTGCGTGACGCTCGTGGCCGCGCGATCACCCCAGATGTTGATATTGCCGCCGCTGAAGGCCTCGTGGGCCCCATCGTCGTCGAGGATCGCCGGATCGTCGGCGCCCTCCTCGGGCGTCATACGGAGTTCATCTTGCGTATCTGTCCGCATCGGTCTCATCCGTTCGTGTCCTCTTCAAACAACGTGCTCTTGATCGCGGCCGGCCGGGACCACAAAGTCGCGGCGATCGCGTGAACTGCAAATAACCCCGGCCCCTCGGGGGCCGGATCGAAGGGCCGCCACTGGGCCCAGTTGGGGCCGCGGCGATCGCTCGAACACAGGGCCCACAAACTCTTGAGCCGCCAGGCCCGCACCTGCTCGTAGGCGGCGTTGACCTCCTGGATCGCCATGATCGTCTCGGCGTCCATCGGCGGGTGCACACACGTGACCGTCGCCTCGACGGCGTCGAGCCGCCAGAGCTTCTGGCGCATCGCGGCGATCGCCTCCGACCGCCCCTGCCGCGGCAGGACCGTGACACCCATCTTCATCCCGTCCACCCGCCGGCCCGTGTGGTGCTCGAACGTCACCAGCAGATCGAACCACCAGGTGTGCGGCCGGTCCCACGGAACGCCGCTATGGTGGACCAGGCCGGTCAGCTCCCCGCGGGCCAGATCCCACGAGATCGCAGGGCCCTGGTCCGCCGGGACGCTCGCCCCGCCGCTACGACGTTTCCGAGTCGCCGTCGCCGCCATCGCAGAACAGGTCCCCCTCCGGGTCGGCTTCGAATACGAAGTCGCCCACGTTCTTGTCATCGTTGACCAGGTAGATCACATCTCCGATCCGGTCTGCTCCCTCGAAGACGACGTCTTCGAGCTTGATCGTGAGGCTCTTGACCTTGGCGCTGAACGCGATCGGAGCGACCTGCCCATTCTCGCCCCCCGGCTTGAAGATGCCCTGGATGCGGCCCTTGGCGGCCATGGAACGGGACAGGAACCCCTTGGGCGAAGGGTCCGCCGAGATGCTCAGCTTGTGCTTCCTGGCCGCATAGTCCAGCAGACTGCCCGGCGCCTTCATCGTCAGTCTCTTGGCCATGGTCACCTCCCGGACCGCACGCCGCAGCGTCGCCAGGCCGGATGCTGCGGACAGAGGCCGGCCAGGACCGCCGAGGCGATCGCCGCCGGCAGTCTGCGAGTTGCACGGAGAATGCGTTGGATCGTTTGCATGAGAGTCCTTTCCTGAGGGGCCGGGCCTCTTCG
>JAAYVJ010000361.1 GCA_012517265.1 Planctomycetota bacterium
CCTTGAGCTCGCGGCCGTAGAAGGCGGAGATGTCCCTCAGGACCTCGGCCATGTTGCCGGAATCTTCGCCGCTGTGGATCATCTGCACGACGCTGTTGGGCATCAGCTTGCAGTGAGCCAGCGCGGAGGCCACCTTCTTGCCCTGCCGGACCTCTTCGTACACGTACAACCACATGTCCTTGTAGAGGATGTTGCCGGAGATGTGGGCCGTGATCGAGAGCGTGTTGAGAATCGGGACGCCCGCACGGGTCAGCACGCCCATCGTATGCAGACCTCGCGTGATGTAGAGGCTGCGGCACAGGGTGCGGATCAGCGGAAGAACCAGCTTGGTCTTGTCCCACCACAGACGGCCGGTCGTCGTGCGGATGAAGAGGAAGAAGCCCCAGAAAACCCCGCCGATGCCCGGCAAGAGGAGATACCACCAATGCCGAAGGAACGCGCTGGTGGCCATCAGCATGGTCGTCGGCAGAGGCAGCAGATTCTCTTTTCCGCGGAAGATCGCCGTGAACCGAGGCAGCACGAAGCACAGCAGAAAGACCGTCACGCTCACAGCCATCACCGCGATGATCACCGGGTAAACCATCGCGCTCTTGACCTGGGACCGCGTCTCGGCCTCCTCGTCGAGATACTCGGCGAGCTTCTGCAGCATGTCGCTGAGCGAGCCGGAGGCTTCGGCGGCCGCCACCATGTTGATGTAGAGGTTGGTGAAGATGTCGGGGTGCTCGGCCAGAGCCTGGGAGAAGCTGTTGCCCTCCTCGATCCGGATCTTCAGGTCACGAATGACCGCCTTGAATTTCTGGTTGTCCTGCTGGCTCCCGATGCCCTCCAGGGCGTCCTGGATGCTGATGCCGGCGCGGATCATAACGGCCAACTGGCTGGTGAAATGGAGAATGTCCTTGCGGCTGGGTCCAAATTCGACTCTGAACCCGCGCAGCTTGTCCATAACCGCGCCGCTGGTGCGGCCGTCCCCCGCTGCAGGGCCGTGGGAGGTCTCGGCGGGCCCGCGATGGGCGCCCTGCCAACTTTCCGAAACGGAGGTCTCTTCGTGTCGTGCGATCGTCTGTGATGCCATGGGTACACTCCGTGTGCGGGGGCCGGACGGACCGGAAGCCGGGACGGACCCCCCTCACGCGTTTCTTCGTACGGTGTTCTTCCGAATAGATCCAATCGCTTGTGATGGGCAGCCGGCCAATCCGGCGGCACCTCATGACTCCGCGCCCCAAGCCAGGCGCGGAGGCTCGCCGTTATCGGGCGGCTGCGACCGCGGCCTTGGAGGCGTCGGCCATCTTGCCGGCGGCGACGAGTGTCTTTTCCATCTTGCCCGGGTTGCTCGACCGCACGATCGCCTCGTCGCGATCGATGAACCCCTTGAAGTACATCTCGGCGATGCTGTTGTCCATGCTCTGCATGCCCAGCCGCCGGGAGGTTTCGATGATGTTCGGAATCTCGTAGATCCGGTTCTCGCGGATGCAGTTGCGGGTTGCGGAGGTGCACAGCAGGATTTCCGTGCAAGGCACCATGCCCGGCTGGTCGATCCGTTTGAACAGAGTCTGCGAGATGACCGCCTGGAGCGTGTTGGCCAGCATCGTGCGGATCTGGTTCTGCTGCCCCGACGGGTAGATGTCGACGATACGCTCGATACTCTGCGGGGCGTTGATCGTGTGCAGCGTGCTGAACACCAGGTGGCCGGTCTCGGCTGCGGTGATCGTGAAGCTGGTGGTCTCCAGGTCGCGCATTTCGCCGACCATGATGATGTCCGGGTCCTGACGCAACGCGTGCCGCAGGCCGGAGGCGAAATTCGGGCAGTCGGAGCCGATTTCCCGCTGCTCGATCATGCACTTCTCGTTCTCGAGGTGGTACTCGACCGGATCCTCCAACGTGATGATGCGCTTGCTGTACCGCGAGTTGATCAGGCCGACCATGGCCGCCAGCGTGGTGCTCTTGCCCGAGCCGGTGTGCCCGGTGACCAGGACCAACCCCCGGGGCAGGTCCGTCAGTTCCTTGACGATCGGAGGCAGGTGGAGATCGTCGATCGTGTGCACCTGGTTGGGAATCACGCGGAACGACAGCGCCACGGTGTCCCGCTGGTAATGCGCGTTGACGCGGAAGCGGTGCCCCCCGGGAATGGACGTCGAGAAGTCGAGGTCCCGGTTCTCATCGTACCGCTTCATCTTTTCCGGACCGACCATGGACAACACCATCGCCCGGGCCTCCTGGTTCGTCACCGGCGGGCAGTCCATGTCGATCAGCTCGGTGTCCTTTCGCAGCACCGGCGGCATGCCCACGTTGATGTGCACGTCGCTGGCCTTGTTTGCGATGGCCGCTTCCAGGATGGTCTTGATTTCGATCATAGGTGGACCCTGCCCATTATTGTCGACGCTTTGCGATTCCCTGTTCGCGATCTGCCGCAGCCATGATCCGTGCTTCGACACATCGTAGATCGTCAATCGCAAATTGGGGATTTAGTGGATGTTCTCGACGAACTCCTCATTCTCGTTCTGCCCGTACACCTCGGTGACGCGGAGCACCTCCTCGATCGTGGTGACGCCCTTCTTGACTTTCTTCATCCCGTCATCGAAGAGGGTGTCGCGGCCGCTCTCGCGGAACGCGCGACGCATGTTGCTCACGGACGAGTCCCGGTTGATCATGTCCCGGAACTTGTCGTCCAGGACCAGCAGTTCGAAAATGCCCGCTCGTCCGACGTAGCCGGAACCTCGACAGGCGTCGCAGCCCTTGCCGTGCACCAACTCGTTCGGATTGATGCCGGCGCGTTCGATGTACTTCTTGAGCCGGTCGGGGCTCTTGTAGATTTCCTTGCACTTGGGGCAAATCCGCCGGACCAGACGCTGCGCCAGCGCCGCGTTCATCGAGGCCGCCAGCAGATACGGCTCGATGCCGATGTTGACCAACCGGGTGACGCTGCTGGAGGCGTCGTTCGTGTGGAGGGTCGAAAGCACCAGGTGCCCGGTCAAGGCCGCCTGCACCGCGATGCGGGCGGTCTCGTTGTCGCGGATCTCGCCGACCATGATCACGTCGGGATCCTGCCGCAACAGGCTTCGCAGCGCCGCCGCGAAGGTCAGGCCGGTCTTCTCGTTGACCTGAACCTGGTTGCAGAAGTCCAGTTCGTACTCGACCGGGTCCTCGACCGTCGAGACGTTGAGCTTGTTGCCGTCCATCTCGCCCAGGGCCGAGTAGAGCGTCGTGCTCTTTCCGGACCCCGTCGGGCCGGTCACCAGGAGGATCCCGTGCGGCAGCTTCACCTGCTCGCGGAAGGTCTCGCAGACGTCCGGCTCCATGCCCATGGACTCCAGACCGCGACGGATGGACTTGCTGTCGAGGATACGAATCACCGTCTTCTCACCGTGATTGGTCGGCAGCGTGGAGACGCGCAGATCGATGGCCCGGCCCCCGATGATCGCGGCCACCTTGCCGTCCTGCGGCAGGCGCCGTTCGGAGATGTCCAGGTTGGCCATGATCTTGATACGCGAGACGACCGCCGGGTGCATCTTCTGCGGCGCCTGCATCGCTTCGAAGAGGACGCCGTCGATGCGGTAGCGGATCTTCGTCTGCTTCTCTTTGGGCTCGATGTGGATGTCGCTCGCCCCTTCGTGAACCGCGTTGCTGATCAGGTAGTTGACGAACTTGATGACCGGGGACTGGCCGGCCATCTTCTCGAGGTCCTCGGAGACGTCTTCGACGTCCTGGACCACCTCGACCTCGGTCATGTCGCTCATGATGTCTTCGAGAACGCACTCGCCGGGCTGCTCGCGGAAGGCCTCGCAAACGGCGGCGATGTCCTCCGGCGGGCAGACCACGACGCGCAGTTCCATCCCGACCTGGCGTCGCACGTCCTCGATGGCGAAGACATTCGACGGCTCGCTGGTGGCGACGATGAGTTTGCCGTCGTCGATGGCGATCGGCACGATGTTGCTTCGCTGGATGAAGTCCGCCTCCAGCTTCGCGAAGGCCGCCTTTTCGACGTCCTGAGGCGTGATGCGGCGAAACTCCTGGCCGTTGAGCCTGGCCTTCGCCTCCAGCACATCGTCGGCGCCGACGAGCCCCTCTTTCAACAATGCCGCAGTCGGATCGGTCCCCGGCTTGTTCAGGGTCTCGCGGCGCAGCCGGCCGTACTGCTCGTCGGTGATCCTGTTCATCTCGAGCAGAACGTCCGCCGCGTCGCGCGCCTGGACGCGGGTCGTCGGTTCGGGCGAATACAGATCACACAAACCCCGCACTTCGGCGTCGTCGGGGTAGACAGGGGCCATCGCCGGCTGGCTCGGCCCCGGCCGACTCGCCGCAGGGGATTTCACTTTCTCTTTGGAGGATAGGAATCGCAGCATCATTCAGACAGCTTCAAAGTGATCGTCCAGTCTTTCGTTTCCGACGCGGCGTTGTCCGAGGTCGCCCCCTCCGACCAGACCAGTTCAACGGAGTTGTCGCGGATCTGGTGAACGGTGAAGCCCTCGATGCTCTGACCCTGCTGGAGGATCTGGTCGTTGATCATGCAGGAGTCTCCCTGGTCGGACCGCATGACGCTGAGCAACCGCAGTGTCCGGCCCCGCTCCTGCATCTTCTCCCGCCGGATCAGTTCGGCCTGGATCTGGGGATCATCGCCGACGACTGCCTGGCCCTTGAGCCCCTTCATCGTGAGGCCCTGGACCTCGAACGGGTTCTTCGACAGTTCATTGACCTTCACCTGGAAGACATCGGAGAACTCATAGAACTTCGTGATGATCGCGCCCATGCGATTGGTCATCTCGGACCGCACACCGGTCAACCGACTGATGGCGGCCTCGATCTTCGTCTCGTCGCTGACGGCCTCCTTCGCCGAAGCCGCCTGGGGCTGGCTCTTGCGAATCATGAACATCAGACAGACCAGGCCGATGGCGACCAGGACGGCCACGAGAATCGTGCTCCGTCGGAGGTTCTTGCTGTTGGCCGCGACGGTCAGATACTCCTGGGCCTCGGGGCCGGCGGAGGCGGCGGCCTGAGGGCCGGGCCCTGCGGCGGCATGTTCGGACGCAGTTCCCGATT
The DNA here is from genome assembly GCA_012517265.1 of Planctomycetota bacterium. GTDB lineage: Bacteria > Planctomycetota > Phycisphaerae > Sedimentisphaerales > Anaerobacaceae > PLanc-01. The sequence goes on from JAAYVJ010000361.1 coordinate 5,035, forward strand.
CCGGTTCACGCATGAATGACAACATAAGTCAGCTCCAGCAATTCACTTTCCGGGTCAGGCGGTCTTGTTCTGGAAGAAGATGCTCAGGATGAATTCGGCCCCGATCTCGGTGTCCCCGTCGGCGGGCTTCTCGAGCTTGAGCTCGCGCAACTTCATGATCCGGGGCAGCTTCTCCAGCTCCAGCAGGAACGAGTAGAACGCCGTGAAGTCCCCCACCAGCTTCATCGTCAGCGGCTGCTCGATGTAGCCGCTGTTGTCCTTCTGCACCAGGGTCTTGATCGTCTTGGGCTTGAGGCCCTGCTTCTGCGCGATCACGGTGACCTGTTCGAGCACCTTGTGCACTTCGCTGGTCGGAGGCAGTTTGCTCTCGAAGAACCGCACCGCTTCCTGAAGTTGCTCGACCTGCTTGTTGAAGTCCTCCGCCTGGCTGGTGGCCGTTTCGAAATCGGCCAGCTTGGCCCGCTTGCCTTCCACCCGGCGCTTCGACTCGGCCAGATTCTGGTTGGCCGGCTTGATCATATACTGGTAGCCCGCGGCGGCCACGCCCACCAGAAGGACGAAGAATATCGCTTGTCTCAAACCGCTCGTCATGTTGTCTGCTCCCACGGTGCAGGACCGCCGATCCGACGCTTGTCGGTCGAGTCCGTTAGAACTGGTGAATGGTGTGTTCGGCCTTGGCCCGGATCTCGTCGATGTCCTCCTTGGTCAGGTGGACCTCCCGGTTCAGCATGGCCGTGAGCTTGAACTGTCGGAACGCAGTGTCGTCGATCTTCTTCTCTTTCGACTCGACCAGCGCCACGTCGTCCAGCAGGACGGAGTTGCCCAGATGCTCGATGTAGGCCGCGACCTGCAGGTCGCTGGGCGCGATCCCCTCGATGTCCATCCGGATCGACACCCCCTTCTCCGGCGACGATTTCGCGTCGGCCTCGGCGGCGGGCCTGCCCTGGGCCGCCTGATATTTGGTGGGCTTGGCCGCCTTGTCCGCCGGGGCCCTCGTCGAATCCTGCTTCTGCGTCAGGTCCAGCTTGATCAGCGACACGCCCGGCGGCAACGTGTTCGTCAGCGAGGCCAGAAGCACGCTGCGAGGCACCGGCTCGAGCAGCTCGGCCGTCGTCAACGCCGTCCGCATCATCTCCTGACGCCGCGTCTGGAGATCCTCGAACTGCCGGATCGACTCCTCCATCTTCGCCATCCGGGCGTTCACCAGGGATTCCTCCGCGGTGCAGGCCCGCTGGCGGATCCGGATCGTCACGAACGAGCCCCCCAGGGCGGCCATCACGACCAGGAACAGAATCAGGCACATCAGGTTCGCCCTGCGCGATTCATTGCTCTGGATGTAATCGTCCGGCACAAAGTTGATGTTCGGCATCGTATGTACCCCATCATGGATGATGGCTCATTGAAGAAGGGACTCGATCGCTCCGGCCAATCATCAATAGTCAATCATCCTGAATTAATTCATGCTCAGGCTCAGCCCGAAGGCCAGCGCCCAGCTCACCGTCGTGTTCCTGCGGTCCAGGCCGAGGCGGTCCGGATCGCGGATCTCCACCGCCGCCATGCAGTCGCCCATCTGCGCCTGAACCTCCAGTTGCTTGGCGATCGTGCGGTAGACCTCGGCTTCCACGGCCAGGCCGGAGAGGAAGATCAACCGTTCGAGCTGGACATTCTTGTACAGGGAGACGAACTCGCGCCTGCACGCCGTCATCTCCATGACGAGCCGCCCTACGGCGGTTTCGTCCTTGAGCTGTCTGGCTCCGACGGGAATGTAGCAGGCATAGAGCGGATTCTTGTGCCGGCTGATCACCAGGTGCGTGCAGTCCGGCTGGATGTCCAGCAGCAGGACGATCGCTTCGAGATCCGTTTTGCGGCGGCCGAAGAACCGGGCGTAGCAGTTGGCCAGCGCCAGCGGCCAGACGCCGATGGACTTGATCGCCAGGCCCGCCCTCTCGTAGATCGCCAGGTGCCGATCGATCACCGTCCGCTCGGCCGCCAGGACGATCACGTTGTCCTGCTCGGCCGGGATGTACTTGATCATCGTGTTCTTCTCGATGGGCTCGAAGGGCAGCTTCTGCTTGATCTTCGCGAAGATGGCGTCCTCGATCTTGCCGTCGAACTTCTTGGGCCAGCGCAGGTGGTCGATGAACACCTCGCCGGCCGGCAGAGCCGCGACGACCTCCTTGCTCTTGAACTGCCCGCTGGAGACCGATTCCCGCATCACGTCGATCGCCCACCGCTGCCATCGGGCCGTGCCCGCCGTGACGTCCGCGGGACGACTGACGCATTGTCCGGCGATCAGGTACGTTTCCTCCGTGCCGTTGGCCAGTTGCGCCAGTTTCACGCAGTCGTTGCCCAGATCGACGCCGATCAGACATGATTGCTTCTTGCCAAATCCAAACATAATCCGTAACCCTAGAAGAAATGTGAGCTGCCTCTGCGCGGAAGCAGGAACCTGTCACGAGTGTCTCACATTATCCGTTCGGACCCCCTTTTGGTGAACCCCGGCTCGGTTAGGCCGAGTCTTCTCCGGGCCAGGCGACATCCTGTGCTTCGACAGTCCGCCCGGCGTCGTTTAAAGTATATGAAATGGAAGCTCGCCAAACCAAAACGCCAAAAACGACCGGCACGCGGTTCTTACACGACGCGCCGGGACCGATAACTGAAATGCCTCGCCGCGGCGTGAAGGAGGACATGTCTTTCGGGCGATTGGGCCCCAGCGACGTCCGTCAGGAATGCGGGGTCTTCAGCCGCAGCGCTCGTGGATGTCGGATCGCAGCCGGAAAAATCTGGGCCCGGGTGTGAGAAGCGTCAGATGCGTTATCGGGCTATCGTGGGCCCCTGTCCCGCGCCCGTCTTTCGCTCGGGCTTGGGCCGCCGGGTCATGAGGTCCTCGATCGCCGTTCGCACCGGCTTGCCTTCGAACAGCACCTCGTAGACCGCCTGTGTGATCGGCATCTCGACCCCCCGGCGGGCCGCGAGGTCTACGACGGATTTGCAGGTTGAAACGCCTTCGACGACCGACGCGGTCGCATGCTGCGCCTGTTCGGGCGTCAGCCCCTTGCCGACCCGCTCGCCGAAGGAGCGGTTGCGCCCGCTCGGCGAGATGCACGTGGTCACCAGGTCGCCCAGGCCGGTCAGGCCGGCGAAAGTGTATTCGCTGGCGCCCATGGCCAGGCCCAGCCGCGTGATCTCCGCCAGACCCCGGGCCAGCAGTGCCGCCTTGGCGTTGTCGCCGGCGCCGACGCCGTCGATGATGCCGGCCGCGATCGCGATCACGTTCTTCATCGCCCCGGCCAGCTCGACGCCGATCAGGTCCGTGTTCGTATAGACGCGAAACCACGAGCAGTTGAACGTGGCCTGAACCCGCTGCGCGAGGGCTTCGTCCCGGGCTGCGGCGCAAGCCGTGGCCGGCAGCTTGCGGGCCAGCTCGTCCGCGATGGTCGGGCCGCTCAGGGCCGCCAGCGGAACGCCCGAGCCGAGGACGTCGCCGAGGATCTCGGAGGGGCGCAGAAGCGTGCCGATCTCGATCCCCTTGGTCACCGAGACGATCGGCGTCCCGGCCGGGACGTGTCCGGCCAGCCGGCTCCAGACCGCCCGCATGTATTGGCAGGGAACCGCCGAGACGATCAGGTCCGCGCCCGCCATCGCCCGCTCGTCCCGAGGCTCGAAGACCAGCGACTCGGGCAGCTTGTAGCCCGGCAGGAACCTGGCGTTCTCCCGATGCCGTTCAATCTCGGCCAACTGCCCCGCGTCGTAGCCCCACATCCGAGTGGCGATGTTCTTCTCGCAGAGCAAGATCGACAGCACGGTTCCCATCCCGCCGTCGCCGATGATTGCGACGTTCCGATACCCGCTGGCCTGCATGACCACCTCAACGATCCCGATCGAACCTCACGCGGCGTCCCACGGCGGGCCCCCGCACCGCCGATTAGAACCGCCGATGCCCGCCAAGTCAACCGCGACGCCGCAGATCTCCGAGAGGCGGAGCCTTCTGATAGCGACCCTGCAACGGTCTTTCTCCGCCCCCTCCCCGGCGGTATCCGCAAAGCGAAAAACGCACCCCTCGAATTCGCCGGAACGCCCCCGCCGCGATAGAACCGCAGAAACGGTCATGCCCCCCTGGGCTGGACTGCGTGTGCGACTCGATGTCGCGAGGGCACAAGGGGGGCTGTCTTGTCATCCTGAGCGAAGCGAAGGATCTGGGCACAGAAACAAGAGGTTCTTCACGGAATTGTGAGGACGAACGGATACGGATTCCGACGCCCCGACGCGCAGCGGCGATTTGCGACGAGGGCGTCGGGAGTCTGTCGCATTGGGGCCACCAGCATGGAGAGGCGTTGCACGCCCCCGAGCGACGCCCAGCCCCGCCAGCGAACGCCTCGTTCGCGTTCAAGCCGGAGGCCGCAAAGCGATAAACCCACCCGGCGAAACCACTGCGGGTGTGCCGCTCCGATGGTTCCGAGGATCCCCATTATTCCGTGAAGAACCCAAAAAGAAGCACGCCCCCCGATTCGACGGCCAGATGCTTCGCTGGGTTCAGCAGGACAAGTGCCGGTGCCCCGTATCCACTGGGGTCCTTCCTACCTGTTATTGACAGGTAGCAGGAGCGCCGCTGCGCGGTCCGGTGCGCCGGCGTGTTTGTGCGTGCATGCGTGTCACGTCGTTATCGCCTGCGGAGGCTGGGCTCGAAGTTGTAGGCGTCGTCGGCCGTGCCGTAGAGGCCGTCCCGGCCGGCGCTGATCAGAATGAACAAATCCTTGCGGAAGGGA
>JAAYVJ010000362.1 GCA_012517265.1 Planctomycetota bacterium
GAAGCCGGAATGAGCGAGGCCGAGTGGGTCCAGGCTCGTCACCATCTGAATCCCGAGAACATCCACCTGGTCAGCTCGGCGATCTACGAGCGGTATCGCAGCGCGTATGACGGGTCACCGTTGGCCAACGCCGCTGAGTTCCAGAAGCAGATCGTCAACACGTACATCAAGGAGATCCGCAGCGCCTATGAGGGCCGCGCGATCCTCCACAGCAACGACTGGATGGCCGGCGGAATCATCACCGCGTACGCCAAGCTGCGGGGCGTCCCGATCCTGCACACGGTGCACAACACGCACACCGGACACGTCCCGCTGGACATGTTCTACGGCGTGAACGTGCAGGCTCTCTCCGAGCGGCTGTACATGTCCCTCGAATCTCGGGAGAAGGCCGTCGATTGCCAGGCGACCGCGATCCGCAACGCCAGCAAAGTCAGCTACGTCGGCGAGAAATTCCTCAAGGAGATCGTGGGCGACTACTTCCTGTGGGATTCGGTCGTGCCCTGGAGCGTCCGCGAGGAAACGAAGGCCCGCTATTACGGCCACGACACGCTGGTGATTCCCAACGGCATCTCGCCGGACATGTTCCCCGAGAGCCAGGAGGAGAATCCCGACGTCGACCAGCGGGGCCTGGCCAAACGATATGGACCTTCCGACAACCTCATCGAGGCCAAGCGAGCCAACCTGGTGAAGTTCCAGCGCAAGACGGGCCTCCGTGTCGATCCCGACGCGATCCTGCTCTACTGGCCCTCCCGGCTGGACCCGATCCAGAAGGGCATCGACCTGCTGGAGAAGATCGCGCAGAGGCTCGTGGACGCCCACCCCGGCGTGCAGATCGCGGTGATCGGCGACCCCGTCGGCGGAGACAACTGGCACGCGGACGTCATGGGCCGGATCGCCTACGCCTCCAACGGGATGATCTGCTACCAACGATTCAGCCACGACCTGAGCATTCTGGGCTACGCCGCGGCCAGCGACGTTTTCGGCGCCTCGCTCTACGAGCCCTTCGGCCAGATCGACGTGGTCGGCAACATCTACGGGGCCACCGCCACCAACCGCGACACCGGCGGCTACAGCGACAAGATCATCCCCCTGACATTGCGGGCCTGGGGCGCCCCGATCGACCGCGGCAACGGCGTGCTCTTCCGCGACTACGACGCCAACGGCCTGCTCTGGGGCCTGGAGACCACGATCAAGCACCATCGGTACTTCCGCGAGCACCCCAGGGAATGGGACAAACAGATGCGCCGGATCATGAAGGAGGCCCGGCACACCTGGAGCCTCGAGAACATGGTCGCCAAGTACATCACCGCCTACGAAGACCTCAACGGCGGCAAGCCCCTCGGGTGAGCATCCCACCGCGGTAAATCCGAAGTCGGGATTTCGCGTTTCGCGCCGCCTCCCCCTGATGGTTTCATCTCACGGTTGACCTGCGGCGGCCTCGGAGTATCATGGACTCCCGACGCTATTCAATCAGAGGTTTTAGCAGATGGAGCCGTCTATGATGATCCGCAGCAGACAAATCCTTGTCGCAACTCTCGCAATCGCCCTGACGTGGGGTCTGTGCACGGC
>JAAYVJ010000363.1 GCA_012517265.1 Planctomycetota bacterium
CCAGAGTCGGGTTGACGAGTCTCCGCGGAGAGAAATGACGGGAGGACGCCGCACCGTCAGGCCAGATGCGTCGGGTCGATCTTCCTCAGGAGCCGCTGGCCCATGCGGTAGGAGCAGTAGGTCATGAAGAACGCGCCGAAGACGTCGATGCTGTAGTGCAGGTGCATCGCCAGGGCCGCGGTCCCCATCACGATCGCGCCGACGAGGAAGACATACCGCAGGCGGCCGCGCCGGAAGAGGTAGAAGCCCAAAAACGGCATCGCGGTGTGCCCCGAGAAGAACATGTCGTTCTCGAAGTACAAATGCTCGAAGAACCCGGGGAACCCCACGGCCACCGACCCGGCCGGGGTCTCCAGGTGCGTGAAGATCATGAACACCGACCGCAGCGTCAGGAGCACGCTGAACTGGATCGCCACCATGGGAAGGGTCCGGACCCGGAAGAACGCCGGGTACAGGAACATGATCATCAGCAGGACCATGTAGCCGTAGACGAACAGGAAACCCAGGTCCACGGGCGGGATCTTGTCCAGGATCAGGTCCGGCACCTTGGCCCCCGGCGTAACCGTCACGTACGAGCCGCAGTAGTAGTCGGCCGCCAGACCAACGACGGTCAAGACGGCCGCGATCACCAGCATGCGCCTACAGGCCCAGACGTCGCCGGCCCAATCCAGGACCGCAGTCCAGGCGCGGTCGCGCAAGGTGCGCGAACCCGCCTCTTCCTGAGGAACCGGCCTGAGCCGCGGCCCTCGAATCGGCGCGGCGGAGGTTCTTCCCGCCACTGTCATTTCAACCCCTTTCGAGGTTCCCATCGCCGCCAGGCGAGATGGAAACCCCCACTACGTACTCGGCCATCTTCAACTTGTGCCCCAGGATTCCCGTGAGGTGACGAACCAGGACCCGCTCGATCTCGTCGAGTGTCTTGGCATCAGCATTAGCAATTTCTTTGACGTCGGTCAAGTGTTTTGCGGCTTTTGTGCTCAACTGGATCTTGTCCGGGAAGCTCATCTCGCAGTCCCGGCAGACCAGACCGTTGGCCGCGTGGCTGAAGTAGGTCTCGCTCCAGCCCGGTCCGAAGGACCTCTTGCAGTTGGCGCACGAACTCAGGATGGGCCTGAGCCCGGCCTCGTACAACAGGACCAGTTGAAACAGGACCAGGCGAATCAGAACGTCCCGGTCCGCGCCCTCCAGCCGGCCCTCGTCCATGTCCTGCAGGAACGCAAGAAAATGGTCGAAGAGGTCGGCGTGCGGATCGCACTCGTCGGTCAGCAGGTCCACCAGTTCGGCCGCGAACAGCCCGCAGTGAAGCGAGAACAGATGCCGTCGCATCTGGCCCCGCGCCGGCTCCTGTTGAAACTCCGTCAGGGTGGCCAGTTTGCCCTCGTAGGCCGGCGAGTACTGGATCTGGCCGCAAGACAGGACCTCAATGGGACCCTCGAAGGCGGACTTGGCGCGCTTCGAACCCTTGGCGATGGCACGGATCTTCCCCGACAGCCGCCCAAACAGGGTGAGGATCTGGGAGGTTTCCGAATAGTCTACGGTCCGGATGCAGACCGCGCGGTCCCTGGTTAGCATACCCCCGTCTCCCCTACTTCGCGACTTTCTGGATCCTGACGCGTTTGACGCGCCGCGGCTCGGCCGAGGCGATCGTGAACTTGAGATTCTCGTAGTGGAAGTCCTCGCCGGCCTTCGGAATGTAGCCCAGTCGGGAAAAGACGAAGCCCCCCACCGTGTCATAATCCTCGTCCTCCGGCAGGTCCAGCTCGTATTCGTCGTTGAGGTCCTCGACGTACGTCCGAGCGTCCACCTCGATCGTCTGGTCGTCGATCTTCTTGATCGATTCCGGCGGGAGTTCCTCGTACTCGTCGGCGATCTCGCCCACAAGCTCCTCAATGATATCCTCCAGAGTGACGATGCCGGCCGTGCCGCCGTACTCGTCCAGGACGACCGCGATGTGCAGCTTCTGGTTCTGGAACTCGTGCAGCAGGGCCCGCAGCGGCTTGGTCTCCGGGACGAAGTACGCCTCGCGCATCCGCGCCCTGAGGTTGAACTGCTCGGGGCTCTTGCCGATCTCCTCCAGCAGATCCTTCGCGTAGATCAGCCCGACGATGTTGTCGACCGTCTCCTCGTACACCGGGATGCGGGAGTGCCCCATCTTCTGGATCGCATGGAGCACGGTCGGCAGATCGGCCTTGACGTCGACGGCGATCAGATCGGTCCGGGGCGTCATGATCTCGCCCGCGGTCCGTTCGCTGAACTCCAGGACGTTCTCGATCATCTCCTGCTCTTCCTCGTCGACCGCCCCTTCCATCCGATGCTGCTCCAGCTCCTCGAGGAACTCCTCGTGCAGTTCCTCCTGCTCGGTCTCCGGCGTCGCCGCCGGGACCCCGGCCAGCCGGCGAACGAAACCGTCGTAGAGCTGCAGGACGTGGAGGATGGGCGCCGCGGCCGCGGCGAAGACGACGAGAATCCAGTAGGTCCGGCTGATCAGCTTTTCCCCGGCGTACTTGGCCCACGCATAGGGAATCGCCAGACTGAAGACCGAGAAGATGGCCAGCGAAATGACGAACGCGATGCCGTAGGCGGCCGCGTTCAACTCCATGTGCAGGGCCTCCATCAGCGCCACGACCAAGAACAAGGCCCCGATGTTGAAAAGCAGGCGATAGAACGCGCAGGCCAGAATCAACCGGTCGGCATTCTCCGTCACCCGGTCGACCATCTCGGGTCGTTCCTCTCCATCGGAGGTTTTGAACGCCTCTTGCAGCTTCAGACGCGAGAAGACCCGCAGCGCGTTGGCGTTGACCGAGAAGAACGATGTCGCTCCAACGAAAAGGCATATCAGCAACAAAGCCCAACCGATGAAGCTCACCTGCAAGAACCTTTCAATGAAGCCATCCAATGCCCCGGCGCGAACTCACCCCGACCGGGCGTCGGTATTATACACCAATCCATATCCCAGATGGTGGAGAATCTCATCCTCCATCCGGTGCATCTTTCCGGCCTGGGCCGGCGTGCCGTCGTCGAATCCCAGATTGTGCAGCAAACCGTGGGTCACGTAGAGAGCCAGCTCCGCGTCGGCGCCGTGGCCCCGGCGGGCCGCCTCGCGCGCGGCCAGCTCCGCGTTGACGATCAGGTCGAAGAGCTTCGCATCCTCCTGGTCGTCGGACAGGTCGAAGCTGATGCAGTCAGTCGTCCCCTCGTGCCGGAGGAACCGCATGTTGAACTCGGCCATTTCCTTGTCGTTGACGATGCCGATGCTGACGACCGCCTCGCGGACCTCGAACCGTTCGCAGACCGCTTTGACGAGGGTTCTGAGCCGGGCCGTGTCGATAGGGACGGTGCGGTAGTGCTTTGTGATGCGAACCGTAATCATGTCTCAACCATTTTGGGGACGCCCGGCTTGGACGAGCGTTCGGGACGCGCGACCGGGGCGTCCGGCGCGGTGGGATAGGCGATCCGCCCGTGGTAGTGGGCGGCCAGCGATTTCGCGAGGCTCGCCTCGATCTGGCTGAGCTCCCGCAACGTCAGGTCGCAATCGTCGAACTGGCCGTCCTGAAGCCGCCGCATGGCGATGTTGTGGACGACCGCCTCGACCTTGGCCAACGTCACGTCGGACAGCGACCGCACGGCCCCCTCCACCGCGTCGGCCAGCATGAGGATCGCCCCTTCCTTGTTCTTGGGCTTGGGGCCGGCGTAGCGGAACTCGCTCTCGCTGGGCGGGGTTTCGATGGGCTTGCCGGGGCCCTGGTCCTCGTACTTCCTCTTGGCCTCGTGATAGAACGGCTCGACCAGCGTCGTGCCGTGATGGCACTCGATGAACTGCCTCAGGACGTTGGGCAGGCCGAACTCCTTGGCCATCTCGACGCCGTCCTTGACGTGGCCCACGATGATCAACTGGCTCATCGCCGGCGAAAGCTCCTTGTGCTTGCTGGCCGAGCCCATCTCGTTCTCGGTGAAATACTTGGGCTTGTTGATCTTGCCGATGTCGTGATAGTAGGCCCCGACGCGGCACAACAGGCCGTTGCAGCCGATTGCCTCGGCGGCCGCTTCGGCGATCGAGCCGATCAGCAGGCTGTGGCTGAACGTGCCGGGCGCTTCCATCGCCAGCTTCCTGAGCAGCGGCTGGTTGGCGTCGGAGTAGTCCAGCAACGTCATGCTCGTGGCGATGCGGAACACTCGCTCGATCAACGGCAGCAGGGCCTGGACGAGCAGGCCAGCCAGGAACGTCGTGCAGGCGTGGTATCCGGCCGCCTGGAGAACCGCCGCCGTGCGAGGAGGTTCGCCCATGAAGTTCAGATACACCACGGACGAGGCGGTGATGAACACCACGACAGTGGCCAGGGCGCTGACCTCCAGCAGTTTCATTCGCGTGCGGATTTCCTTCAGAGCGAAGCAGCAGGTCGCCGCGCCGGTGAACATGGTCAGGAACAGGCCGATCCCCTGCAACTGAAAGCCCTGGTCGAGCCGGGGGCCGACGGCCAGCGTCGCCAGAACGCAGTACAAGGCGCTCATCCCCATCGCAAACCGCTGGTCGTAGGCGATCACCAGAACGATCGCGGCCAGCACGGCGGTTCCCGTCCCCCAACTGGGCTCCCACAGCGGCTCACTGCTGGACAGCGAGCTGAGCTTGGCGATCGCCAGCAGGATGGGGAATAGAAGCGCCAGGCCCAAGGCCCGAGCGTGATTGCGGATCAGCCGGGATTCATAGTGACAAACGTAGAAGCCGGCCCCCACGGCCATGAAGAAGTTCAGCACGATCAACGCCGCCAGGGCGCGGTAATGCCCCCTCTGAACGATCCCGAACGCCAACACGACGACGCACAGCACCACAAAGACCACCCAGAGCAACAGGGAGATCGCCACGTCGGCGTCGGCGCGCAGGCGGGCCCTCAGCGACCACTCGGCGCCGATGGTTCGCCGGACCTGACTTCTCCGGGGGTTGGTCTTCTTAAACAACGTCATGCCACGTGCCTCTTCGATCGGCCGAACGCACACATTCTCTCAGACCGCGGAGCGATTCCCGTTCCGATCGCATCACGAGGTCTCACGTTTCTTCGCCTGGGCCGCCGCTTCCTGCCTCAGGCGATAGGCCTCGACGATGTTCTGGACCAGACGGTGCCTCACGATGTCGCGTTGGCTCAGTTCCACCAGCCCGATCCCGTCGATCCGCCGGAGAATATCCATGGCTTCGACCATGCCGCTTCGCTGGTTGGCGGCCAGATCCACCTGCGTGATGTCGCCGGTGATGATCATTTTCGAGCCATGCCCCAGGCGAGTCAAGACCATAAGCATCTGCAGGCCGGAGGTGTTCTGGGCCTCGTCGCAGATGATCGCGGCCTCGTTCAGCGTCCGGCCCCGCATGAACGCCAGGGGGATGATCTCGATGATGTCCAGTTCCATGAACTTCCGCATCTGGGCGAAGTCCATCATGTCCTCGATCGCATCGAACAACGGACGCAGATACGGGTTGACCTTGGCCGCGATGTCGCCGGGCAGAAAGCCCAGTTTCTCGCCGGCCTCGACCGCGGGCCGGGCCAGGACGATTCGACGGATCTGACGTTTCTTGAGCATGGACACGGCCACCGCCACCGCGAGGTACGTCTTGCCCGTCCCGGCCGGACCGGTGCAGAAGGTGATGTCGTTGTTGAGCATCGTCTCGATGTACTTCAACTGCCCCTCCGTCGACGGCTCAACAATCTTGTTCGAGTAGACCGTGATGGCCTGGTTGTTCTCGGCCCGGTCGGCCGGAGGACCCCGGTCCACGAATCCGGTCACATCCTCGGAGGTCAACTGCCTGTGCTTGAGCAGATGCTTCTGCATCCGGTCGAGGACTTCCGTCGCACGATTGACGTTCGGCTCGGAACCGCTGATGTGGAGGTCTGTCTGGCGGGCGGTGATCTGCACTCCCAGCGCGCGGCGCAACAGGCGCAGGTGACTGTCTGCCGGGCCGAAAAGCTCAAGCTGCCTGCTGGGATCCAGTTGTACGGTTACTTCCAAGACTTCTTCTCGCTCCAGTGACGCCCGGCCTGTCCCGCCTGGCCTTTCCTAAACCAAGACCGTGAGGAACAGGTACGCACACGGGGCCGCAAACAGCGGCGAATCGATCACATCCAATATACCACCGAACCCGGGCACACGGTTCGAGGAATCCTTCTGCTGCGCGTCGCGCTTGAGCATGGATTCCGACAAATCACTCAACTGGCCGACGACGGCCATGACCACCCCGAACACCGGGGCAATCCAAACCCCCATTATACCAGAGATCATGGCAAATGCCAAGCTCACCACGGCCGCGAACACCATGGCCCCTCCCAGACCCTCCCAGGTCTTGCCCGGGCTGACCCGCGGGGCCAGCTTGTGGCGGCCGAAGAGCTTGCCAAACGTGTAAGCCCCTATATCAGAAGACTTTATGACGAATACGAAGGTCAAGAAGGCCAGGGGGCCGCCGTCGACGCGAATAGCCAGGATGAAGGCCCCCAGAAGACCGAGGTACAACAGGGCAAAGCAACTGACGCCGCAGTTGGCCAGCACGCCGTTGACGCCAAGTCGCATCTGTTGCCACAACATCATGCCAGCGAGCGTAAGTACTGTCGCCATCGGAAGATAGATTGATACGGGGACGTGCATGAGCCGGGCCCCCCACCAACTCGTGGAGACCAGGACCACGCCGACGGCGCAAACGGGGTTCAGCACGACGAGCCCCTTCGACGCCGCCAGCCGGGCCAGCTCCAATCCGCCCAAGCCGGCCGCAGCACCGACCAACAGCGCCACGAGCGTCGCCTGGACCTGCCTGTTGTCCTCGGGCGAAGCGGTCAGGGAGCCGTCGAGCCAGCCGTCGAACAGGACCAGGCTGGAGAACAGCACGGTCATCAGGGACCCGAATATGAGTCGGTGCTTGAGCATGGTTTCCGTCTGATCGATCGCAGAAAGGTGGGAACGAAAGAAGCCAGGAAGACGACGGCAGGACGCGACGCGCCATCCTTCTTCCTTACATTCCCACCTTCTTGCTTTCATTCACCTTCGTGCTCGACTCCAGACCGCCAAAACGCCGGTCTCTGGCGGCGTAGGCCAGGATCGCGTCGTCGAGCGACTGGTCGTTGAAGTCCGGCCAGAGCGTGTCGGTCACATAAAACTCGCTGTAGCAGATTTGCCACAAGAGAAAATTGCTGACGCGCAGCTCGCTGGCGGTGCGGATCAACAGGTCCGGATCGGGCATCTGGGCGGTGTAGAGGTGCTCGCTGACGCACTTCTCGTCGACGTCTTCCGGGCGCAGGCGGCCCTCGACACAGTCCCTCGCGATCGCCCGGGCGGCGTCGGCGATCTCCACCCTGCCGCTGTAGTTCAGCGCCATGGCCAGAACCATGCCGCTGTTGCCCTTGGTCAGATCCATCGTCCCATTCAGCGCGTCGACGACCGACTGGGGTAGCCCTGCCATCCGGCCCAGGTGCAGCAACCGGACGTTGTTCCGCATGAGGCTGGGGCGAATCCCGACGAGGTAATCCGCGTACAGGTGCATCAGGGCGTTGACCTCGGTCTTCGGCCGCTTCCAGTTCTCCATGCTGAAGGAGTACAGGGTCAGCGACTCCATGCCGACGTCGACGCACGACAACGCGATCTTCTCGGCAGTCTTGGCCCCCTGGCCGTGCCCCTCGTAGCGGGGGCGATTCCTCGCCTGGGCCCAGCGGCCGTTGCCGTCCATGATGATCGCGACGTTGCGAGGGATTTGTTCGGGTCGAATGCCCAGCCGGGCCGCGGTCTTCGCCAGTCTTTGGTCCATGTCGTTTGTGGTCATAGGTATAAGCCGCCAATAAGCGGCAAACTCGAAATCCGAATTTCGAAATTCGAAACAAATCCAAATGAAACAAACCCCAATGACAGAAACGCTGTCGCACGTCGGCGGGTTGTTTGGGACATTGGGATTTCGGTCATTCGTGCTCGTTGACGTTCCCGCCAAGGCGGGGGCGGATTTCGATATTCGGATTTCGGATTTTCTTACTTGATGATGGTTTGGCTTCGTTTGGGCCCGACGCCGATCATCTCGACGGGCTTGCCGACGATCTCCTCGATCCGCCGGACATAGGTCCGCGCCGCGGCCGGCAGCGAGGCGAAGCTCGTGGCCTCGCTCAGGTCGTCGTCCCAGCCGGCCAGGGTCTCGTAGATAGGTTGGGCCTTCGCCAACCGGTCGATGTTGGCCGGGAAAAACGTGGTTTCCTTGCCGTCGATGTTGTAGGCCCGACAGATCTGCAGTTCCTTGATCCCCGTCAGCGTATCCAGGTGCATCAGGGCCAGCGAGTCCACGGAGCCGATCCTGACGCTGTAGGCCGCCACCACGCCGTCGAACCAGCCGCACCGCCGGGGCCGCCCGGTCGTCGTGCCGTATTCATGGCCCTTGACGCGGATGTACTCGCCGGTGTCGTTGTCCTGCTCGGTCGGGAAGGGCCCGGCGCCGACGCGAGTCGTGTAAGCCTTGGCCACGCCGATGTACTTGTTGACCATCTTGGCCGGCACGCCGCAGCCCGAGGGCAGACCCAGCGAGCTGGAGTTCGAACTGGTGACATAGGGGAACGTCCCGTGGTCCAGGTCCAGCAGCGAACCCTGGGCGCCCTCGAAGAGGACCGACTTGCCCTCGCCGATGGCGGTGTGCAGCAACTCGGTCGTATCGACTGTGCAGGGCACGAGCCGCTCGGCGTATTTCCTGCAGTTTTCGATGACCCCGTCGGCGTCCATCGGCTCGGCGTTGTAGAGGGCCCCGAAGAGCTTGTTCTTGTAGGCCAGGATCATCCGCAGCTTCTCGGCCAGGGCCTTGAGGTCGCGGAAATCGCTCATCCTCACGGCGTAGCTGCGCCCCACCTTGTCCGCGTAGCACGGCCCGATGCCGCGGATGGTCGTGCCGATCTTCGCCTTGCCCAGCGATTCCTCGCGGAGCTGGTCCTCCCGTTTGTGGTAATCGAGCACGACGTGGGCGTTTTCGCTGATGAAGAGCCGGCCGGCCAGGGAGATCCCCCGCTGGGCCAGACCGTCGATTTCGTTGATGAGCACCGAGGGGTCCACCACCACGGCGTTGGCGATCACGCACAGAATGCCCTCGCGGATCGCGCCGCTGGGCAGCAGGTGCAATGCGAACCGGCTGTCTCCGATGACGACGGTGTGGCCGGCGTTGGCCCCCCCTCCGTAGCGAACTACGACATCGCTCCGCTCGGCGAGGATATCGACCACCTTGCCTTTGCCTTCGTCACCCCACTGCAATCCGACGACACACGTATTCATTAGATTCCCCAAACCAGCCAACCACCGTAGCAAACAGCAAAACCGAGCTAGCCTACCGACCAGCCCCCCGCCGGTCAACCAAATTCACCCCGAATCCGGTCCCCCACCGGCCGGGGATCCGCGCCGGCCCCGCTTGTCGAGGAATTTCCATTGAGGCCGGGACCGCCGTGGTATAATGGCCCTCAGACGGTGAACCGGTCTTGGAAAGGCGATGGCATATGCGATCAAACGGGTATCTGGGAATCACCAAGGCGGTTGTGTTCTTCTGGATGCTGAGCCTCTGCGCGATGGCGGCAAGAGGCGCGGGGTTTGCCGGCGGGACGGGCGAGGCGGGCGATCCTTACAAGATCGCCACGGCGGCGCAGTTGCTCTCGATCGGCTCCGATCCGGAGTTGCTCGCCAAACACTACATCCTGACGGCCTCGATTGACTTGAAAGGCAAGAGCTTCTCCAAAGCGGTCATCACGACCTTCGGCGGCGTCTTCGACGGCGACGGCCACACGATCAAGAACCTGCGAATCCAAGGCGACAACTTCTTGGGGCTTTTTCAGACCATTCTGCAGGGTGCGGAAGTCAGGGGCTTGGGTCTCGTTGACGCCGACATCAGAGGAATGAGTCAACTGGGCGCTCTGGCGTCGCGCAACGAGGGGCGGGTGCTCAACTGCTACAGTACCGGAGCCGTCAACAGAAGTACGGCGGGCGGGCTCATCGGCGTCAACACCGGAACAATTGCCGACTGCAACAGCACTGTCGCGGTCTCAGGCGGAGACATCATCGGCGGACTGGTGGGCGAGAACGAGGGAACGATATCCCGCTGCCACTCGACGGGCGCCGTAACAGGCAAGGGCATCGTCGGCGGACTCGTGGGTTCCAATGCCGGACGGATCGATTCGAGCTACTGTATCACAACCGTAACCGGCTTGGGTATGATGGGCACGTGGATCGGTGGTCTCGTGGGGGCCGACTGGGATACGATCTCATCGTGCTATGCCGACACGACGGTCTCGGTGGCCGGCCAATGGGCGATTGGCGGGCTAACTGGAACAGGTGGCAAGAACATGTCCTGCTGCTATTCCAAAGGCAGCGTGACAGCAACGCGGGGAGTCCTCGTCGGTGGATTGGTGGGAAACGGCGGCGACAGCATCACGTCGTGCTATTCCGTCGCGACGGTGAGTGGCCCAACCACTTCCTGGACCGGCGGATTGGCGGGTTGCCTTGACAAGGGCAAGGTGGATGGGGGCTACTTCCTCGCTCCCGCGGACGGCGGCGGGCCGGACAACGGCATCGGAATCCCGCTCACCGCCATCGAGATGCGGCGGCAATCCAGCTTCAAGGGATGGGACTTCTGGGGGACGGACAAGGACGGGAAGGCCGACCCCTGGTTCATGCCTGTGGACGGCACGCCGATCCTGTCCTGGCAGACCCCGGCGACAGGCCTGCGCGCGGTCCCCACGGTCGGGGCGTTGCCCGTCGAAGTGGCGGTGACGGCGCTGATCGAGGCCGGTTTCGTGCCGGGGACAGTCACGTATGAGTTTGACGCTTACACGCCGGACGGTTGCGTCATCTATCCGGACCCCATGAGTTGGGCCCGTCCCGGCGCGACGGTGGATTTGGTCGTGAACTCCGATGGGCTGTACGATTGGCAGACCAATCCCGGCAAAGGGACCACGGCCGCCCCCTACGAGATCCAGACGCCTGCCCACCTGGGGTCCTTGGCCGCCCACCCGGAATTGTGGAACAAGTACTTCGTACTGACGGCGGACCTGGACATGCGAGGCAGAACCTACGCGAAAGCCCTGATCGCCCCGGACACCGACGACTCCAAGACCGGGTTCCAGGGCACGGCCTTCAGCGGGGTTCTCGACGCCAAAGGCTTCGCCATTCGCAACCTGACCATTCGCCCCTTCGACGGGACACACGATTACGTGGGCCTGTTCGGCATGATCGCCAAGAACGGCCGGATCTACAACCTCGACGTGCTGGACGCCGATGTCGAGGGCGGCAGCGGGCCGAGCAGTTACGTCGGCATTCTGGCGGGATACAACGCCGGGAAGATCTTCGGCTGTTCCGTCACCGGCGTCATTCGCGGCGGCCAGGGGGACGGTTTGGTGGGCTCGAACAAAGGCTCCCTGAGCGGCTGCCACGCGGACGTGACCCGATATTAACGCAATCCCGGTCAGACCCGTCTATAGTACCAGAGAATCTCGAAAGCCCGCCGGGCTTCGTTGACAAACGGGCCCCAGGCGGGATAATGGCGACAAAGCGGTTGAGACCCTGTACGGCGGATGCCTTCGATTCCTTCGCCTGTGTCGAAGGTTGCCATTCTGCGTGGGTGCAAAAGTGGTGGGTCGCGGGAAAAAACGAAGCGGAGGCCGCGGGTTGATATGCGCGAGCTGTGGCCATAAGAACAGGAGTGGAGACAATGGAGCGGAGAGATCGAAGCGAATGCGGCGATGGCGGCACGACCGGGCGGACTGCGATTTCGAGGCGTGCCGCCCTGGGCGCTTCCGGCCTGGCGGTTCTCAGCCTGCTGGCGCGACCTTCCTCGGGCCGGGAGGAGAGCCCTGAAGAGCACGACGCCGCGATCAAGGCGAGACTGGAGCAGCGCAAGGCTTTCGGGGAGCGGATGCGCAACGCCGGCAGTGCGGAGGAACGGGCCAGGATGATGGCGGAGATTCGGGAGATGGACCGCCAGCGGGCCGTCGAGGCGTTCAAGTGCACACTGAAGCTTTCGGATCAGGAATGGTCGGTTCTCAAACCGCGGATCGAGACGGTCTACAACCTGGTGCACCCCCCGCTTGCGATGAGAGACGGGGCCGACCGCAAGGGCTCCGAACTGGAGCACAAGCGCGCGGAGCTGCGGGAAGTCCTCGACAGGAGCGGGACCGAAGCGAATGAGATCAAGAGCAAGCTGACGGCCCTGCGAATGGCCAGGGACAAAGCCGACCAGGAACTCGCCAAGGCCCGCAAGGACCTGCGTCAACTCATGACCCTGCGTCAGGAGGCGGAGCTGGTCTTGAGCGGTTTGCTGGATTGAGTCCCGACGGCGGACACCTCGGATCGAAGAGGACAACCACAGGCGGTTGCCCCTGCCTGTTGCATCCCCTTCGACGCGACGGAAATCGCGGGGAGCGAATCAAGAGATCTTGGCGATCAGGTGGTCGAGAATCGGACCTAGATTGTCGTATTCCCGATCGCTGAGCGTTCGCTGGGCCACCGCCCCCTGCTCGTTCTTGTAGGTGATCGTGAAGAAGCCCCTCTTCTCGAAGTGCGTCTTGTCGATCTTCTCGATCGCGTCGTAGGGGATCCGCTGCTTGCCCGCGATGAGCAGGGCGTCGTCCCCGGCGACGACCTTGCGGTTGCGGATCGCGTACAGCCAGCCGCCCAAAACCGCAGCTCCCCCAACGAGAAACGGCGGGGCCACCCGATTGGTGACAAGCGTCCCGGTCGGCTTGCCCTGCTCGTCGGTGTGCTTGGCGATGAAGGCCTGGTTGAGGTATCCATCGTAGGCGAACCACAACGCCGCGACCAAACACACGCCCATGTAGATATAGAAGTTGGTACGCTTGTACCGGCTCAGCGGAGCTTCTATAGCCATCGCAACTCCCACTCCCGATTACAGTCTCACGATGAGCGTCTCTGTGCGATCGCCTCCGTCAAAGGTTGCACGAAATGACGCAGAATCCGTTCGTTCATCAGCTCCTCCACGATCTGGCACTGGCGTTCGAGCGAAACCGCCGGATCGAAGCGTTCGTTGGCCTTGGGGTACTGACGAACCGTCAGCGACAGCGTGATGGCCTCGTCGCGGCCGGGCTCCTTCTCGCCGGGCTCGTACAGACTCGTCTTGGACTCAATGCTCACCCTCGCCTGGGTGTGGTCGTCGTCGACCAGCGAGAAGACCATCGCGGGCGAGAACACGATCGGCCTGGCGTGCGGCAGGTCCAGCAGCCAGCCGAAGGCGCTGGAGCCGAACAACGCCTCGGCGATCACCTCGTCGTGATTGCCGGAGCAGTCGAAATCCATGGCGTACGTCAGGTCCAACGAATCGACGTCCAGGGGCGTGACCCCGAGCATGTACGGCATCAGGTCCAGGATCAGCTTGTTCTGGACGTGAACCTCTTCCACCGTCGGCGGATTCACCGCGCCGGAGCCGACGCGATCGACCTCCAGGCTCACCCACCGATACTGCCCGGACGCCTGATCCTCTTCCAGACAATATTCCCCGTTGTCGCGGCGTGAGAACCGGCCCATCGTCGGAAACTGCCTCTGGATGCGATCGAAGAACGTCAGAATCGTATCGCGCTCGGTGGGCAGATCGAGTTCCGTGTTCACGTACATGTCGATATAGAAATCGTCGCAGAGAGAGCCGTAACTATTCGTCGCCATGGGGGAATGAACCCTCCACAGTATCTATCCCGGTATTCCATCGAGCCGTAATGCGCCCGGACTTCGGGCCCCCACCGGCTCATTGCGCCTCCTATTATATGCAGATGCGGCGATTTCCTAAATCTTTTTTCAGCGCGAACCCGCAATTCCACGCACTATTTCGTCCAGACCGGCCTCTTTTTCACCTACTGCCTTCGCAAGGTTGCCGGAATAGCCCAAAAGGGATATTTCGCCGTTTTCCGCACTTGAACTGGGCGTTCGGAACGCCTACCGCAAGATCAGAAGGATCAGTACACCCAGGGCGATGCGATACCAGCCGAATGCCAGGAATGTGTGGGTCTGGACGAACCGCAAGAGCCATTTGACCGCGAGGAACGCCGTAACCGCCGCCACAATCGTTGCGACCGCCAGTTGCGCCCAGTTCTCCGTCATCGCAGCGCCTTGAGCGTGGGCGTCCCGCCAGGCGTCGATGATCTGGAGAACCCCCGCCGACAGCAACGTCGGAATGCCCAGGAGGAAGGAGAACTCGGTCGCCGGCTTGCGGGCGGTTCCCACGGCCATCGCCGCGAGGATCGTTGTGCCGGACCGAGAAGCGCCGGGGAATACCGCAGCGACCAGTTGGCCAAACCCGACCACGATGGCGGAAAACCAGCCGACCTCCCCTGCTTGCGGCCGATTCTTCACCCACCCCTCCACAGCGAAGATGACGAAGCCGCCGATCAGCGTCGCCCAAGCGACGGGTCCGGCGGTCTCAGGCAGTTCCAATCCGGCCTTCTTCAAGACCACGCCGCCGACGCCGGTGAGAAAGAACGCGGCCGCGAGTTTGAAGATGAACGTCTGCACGGCCGGATCGCGCCATTCGAAGAGCATCTGCTTGACCCGCTGGGTGAACAACACCAAAACGGCCAGGACCGCCCCGCACTGGACGACCGTGTTGAACAGGTCCGACCGCTGCGGCAGACCCCAAACGTGCTTGAACAGTTGCTCCGTCAGCAACAGATGCCCCGTGGAGGACACAGGCAGGAACTCCGTGATCCCCTCGACGACTCCCAACACGATGACTGCAATCCATTCCATAGCCACCCACGAACCCTGTAGGGTGCGTATCACGCACCGTCTTTCCTACCCTCGCACCATCAAGGCCGTCGCGACGCAGACGCAAACGGCAGCAGCCGCCCCGGCCCCCAGATCGTCCGCCAGAATGCCCCAGCCGGCGGGGAACCGCTCCAATTTTCGGATGGGGCCCGGCTTGAGGATATCGAACACTCGAAACGCAAAGAATCCGATGGCCGCGATCGCGAGGCTCTCCCAACCGCAGAGATTCCGCGCCAACAGCAGTGGAACGGCCAGAAACGCCAATGCTTGGCCAGCGAACTCATCCATGACGACCTCGCCCGGGTCCTGACGCCCGGTCGCGGCGATCGAAGCCGGCGAGCAGCATACGCACGCCACGCACCCCGCGACCACCATCGCGGCCGTCGCAATCGCCGCCGCGAAGTTCGACACGCCGCAATAAGTCAGCAGACCGAACGCGATCGCCGGCGGCAGCGAACCCCAGGTCCCCGGCGCAACCGGCATCCAGCCCAGCCCCAAACACGCGGCGATCAATCGTCTCCAGTACATAGGGCCAAAACACTACCGCAAAGGGACACGAAGGTCAAAGGGAAACGGACCCAACCGTGATGACTCCGGAGGAATCGTTCATTTCTCCAGCAGCACAACGACCCAGCCTTTGGTGTTCAGCTCATCGCTGCTGCCGCCGAAACCGTGGATGGCTTTGACGCCCCAGCCATCCTGAAGATCGTCATGAAGATGCTCCTCCACGAGCCCATGCTTGTCACC
>JAAYVJ010000364.1 GCA_012517265.1 Planctomycetota bacterium
CGGCGCGCCGCCATTTTTGTGTTGACGGTCGGGAGGGTCGGCTATAGAGTGACACACGAGGTTCGTACGTATACGTATCGTTTGGATGAGGCGTGCGATGGCGTCCGGGCATGAGATGGCGATGGGATTGCGGGCCGCGTATTGGGCCATGCACCGGCGGACCGAAGCGGGACTGGCCGCCCTCGGCGTGACGGCCGATCAATTCGTTCTCCTGTCCTTGCTGGCCGAGCAGGACGGGATCACCCAGCAGGAACTTGTTCGTCGGGCCTCTTCCGACGCCAACACGGTACGCGCGATGCTCGTGCGGCTCGAAGGCAGGGGGCTCGTGACCCGCCAGCGACATCCCACCGACGGCCGGGCGCTCAGCGTCACGCTGACCCGCAAGGGCCGCCAGGCCTACGAGAGGCTCTGGCGGCAGGGCGAGTCGGTTCGCGCCGGATTGCTGGCGGCGCTCGGACCTCGCGATTCGGACACGCTGTTGGAGTTTCTCAATCGTATTTGCGAGGCGATGGCCAAAGGCGGCGGACGGGATCGGTCCCGGCCCGCGGCGCCGGTTGCCGTCGCGGATACCCAGCCCAACGTCTGCTGAAAGGAGAAAAGCGATGCACACACCAAGAGCGATGTTGTCCGTTGCGGCCGCCGCGGTCCTGTGGACGGCGGTCCTGTCCTCCAGGGCGTCGGCCCAGCCAGCGGCAAGCGAGACGCCGCGGATGCGCGGGCCGATGGGACCCCAGGTCGTCTCGCCGGAGGTGGCGGCGGATCGGAAGATCACATTCCGGATCCTGGCGCCGAAGGCCGAGGCCGTGATGCTCAGCGCCGGCGACATTCCCGGCCAGGGCCGGACCGAGATGACCAAGAACGCCGAGGGGGTCTGGGAGGTGACGGTCGGCCCGATCGATGCGGGCGCATACCGGTACAACTTCAACGTCGACGGCGTCTCGGTGATCGACCCGCGCAATCCCGCGACCAGCGAGTCCAACGCCAACACCTGGAGCCTGGTGTACGTGCCCGGCTCGGACTTCATGGACACCAAGGACGTGCCGCACGGCGCGGTGGCCTCGGTGACGTACTACTCCAAGTCGCTCCAGCGGTTCCGCCGGATGCACGTGTACACGCCGCCGGGATACGAGCTGGGCGAGGGCAAGTACCCGGTCTTCTACCTGCTGCACGGCGCGATGGATTGCGACGACTCCTGGTCGTCCGTCGGCCGGGCGGGGTTCATCCTGGACAACCTGATCGCGGCGGGCAAGGCCAAGCCGATGATCGTCGTCATGCCCGCCGGGCACACGGGCCCGTTCACGTTCGGCCGGGGCGGACTGCCCATGGATGAGTTCGTGAAGGACTTCAACGGCGACATCCTGCCGTACGTCGAGAAGAACTATCGCGTGTACGCGGATCGGCAGCATCGGGCGATCGCGGGCCTCTCCATGGGCGGCGCGCACACGCTGAGCATCGCGATTCCGAACCTGGACAAGTTCGCCTACTTCGGCGTCTTCAGTTCCGGCGTCTTCGGCATCGCCGGCGGCGGTCCCGGCGGCGCGCCCCAGGGTCCGAGCTACGAAGAGCAGAACAAGGCGGTCCTGGACAACGCGGATCTGAAGAAGGGTCTCAAGCTCGTCTGGTTCGCCACCGGCCGGGAGGACTTCCTGATCGAGACCTCGCGGGCCACGGTGGAGATGCTCAAGAAGCACGGCTTCGACGTCGTCTTCAAGGAGACCGACGGCGCGCATACGTGGATCAACTGGCGCAACTACCTTAACGAGTTTGCGCCGCAACTGTTTCAGTGATGAAATCGCGCCCGTTCGTAGTGCGCCCGTAAGGGCGCATCTTCTTGCTCGGAGAAGATGACGCCTTACGGCGTCACTACGAACGGGCCGCCGACTGCATGAGAGGAGAAGCCATGATTTCCATCAGGATGAAGTACCTGTCGACCGTCATTGTGTGTCTGATGACCGCAGGGGGCGTGCGGGCCGCGGATGTCACCGGCGTGTGGAAGGCCGAGTTCGACACGCAGGTCGGGGTTCAGAAGTACACGTTCACGCTCAAGCAGGACGGGGACAAGGTCGCCGGCAAGGCCGCTGCGGACATCGAAGGCGAAAAGCACGAGGCCGAGCTCAAGGACGGCAAGGTCGAGGGCGACACTGTCGCATTCGTCGAGGAGTTCGAGTTCCAGGGCATGGCAATCAGCATCGCGTACAAGGGCAAGATCGCGGGCGACAAGATCCAGTTCACGCGGAATATCGGCGAGTTCGCGACGGAGGAGTTCGTCGCCAGCCGGCAGACCCCGCCGACCGCTCCCCGCGCCGGCGGGCGAGGCGCGATGCGCATGCCCAAGCCGGGGCCGTGTCCGTTGCCGATTCTGCCGGCGCTGGCCAGTCATACAGACGCGAGTTTCTATGCGAAGGCCGATGTCCCGCACGGCAGGGTCGAGCAGGCGATCTACAAGAACTACGCCGGCACGGAGAAACGGATGCACATCTACCTGCCGCCGGACTACGAGCAGAACGCGCAGGCCCGGTATCCGACGCTCTACCTGAACCACGGCGGCGGCGACGACGACGCGAAATGGAGTTCCACCAACCCTCGCGACGGCGGGAACGCCCAGTTCATCCTCGACAATCTGATCGCGGCGGGCAAGGCCAAGCCGATGATCATCGTCATGCCCAACACGCGCGGCATCGCCTCGGCCAACCCGCCGGTCCTGGGCCAGGACGACGCGTGCACGCAGGAGTACCTCAAGGACATCATCCCCTACGTGGAGAGCCACTACCGCGCCAAGCCCGGCCGGGAGAACCGCGCGCTGGCGGGCCTGTCCATGGGCGGCTTCGTCGTCATGAACGTGGGCCTCTCGCACCTGGACACCTTCGGCGAGCTCTACATCTACAGTTCGGGCTACTTCGACGATCAGCGACAGGCCTTCGAGGACAACTTCCAGAGGGTGCTCGCGGACCCCAACAC
>JAAYVJ010000365.1 GCA_012517265.1 Planctomycetota bacterium
CGCAACGCCCACATTCGTCGATGCCGCCATAGTCGATCCCTACCGATCCGCGTCACACGCCGACGCGTACAGAGCCCGCTTGTAGTGTGTCCGTAAGGACACATCATCTCCTTGGACCCGAGAAGAGAAGATAACGCCTTACGGCGTCGCTGCAAATGGAGTTCATCGAATCAGGTCCTTTCCGCCGGCTTCTTCACCGGCCAGGGCTGCACGCCGCAACGCTTGGCCCACTCGTCCCAGAGCATCGCGAGCTCTCGCACGAGTTCCGGATTCCTCGCGCCCAGGTCACGCATCTCCGTGCGGTCGGCGTCGATGTTGTACAGCTCCCATTCGCCCGGGTGTTTGGAGACGAGCTTCCACCTGCCCTGCCTCACGGCCCGATTGCCCTCGTGTTCCCAGAAGAGGGTCCGTTCGGGAAGGGACCGGCCCTGGAACGCAGGGGCAGGGGTCACGCCTTCCATGGGCAGGATCTTCCGACCCTGCTTGCGAGTATCCTTTCGTCCGGCCGTCAGACCGGCCGGCTGCAGCCCTGCTTGCGATATCGCTCCAGCAGACCGCTGAGCCGCTCAACAATCTCAGGACGATCCAGCCACAGGTTCTTTTGCTCGCCGGGGTCGTCGTGGAGATTGTACAGTTGCCCCTTCGGGCCGTCCGGCTCGGGCTTGACTTCTTGCGGCGAGGTGAATCCGCCCGAGCCCAAGCTTTCGATCAGCTTCCAATCGCCCTGGCGGATCGCGAACAGGCCGTTGCCGGAATGATGGACCGTGGCCTCGCGGATCGGAGCCTTCAACTCGGGGTCGAGCATGGCCGGCAGGATGTTGTAGCTGTCCGGCCCGGCCCCCGCGGGCAGCGATTCGCCCAACAAGGCCGACGATGTCGCCAACAGGTCGGTCAGGCACACCGTCTGATCGCTCCGCGTCCCAGGCTTGATTCGACCCGGCCAGCGGCAGATGAACGGGACCCGATGCCCGGCCTCGTGGATGTCGGACTTCTGCCCTCGCCAGGGGCCGTTGGCGCGGTAATCGAACTTCTCGATCTGAGCGACCGGCCAGTGCGACCCGTTGTCCGAGGTCGCGATCACCAGCGTCTCGCCGCCTAAGCCGGCGTCGTCAATCGCCCGAACGATCCGGCCGATCGCGTCGTCGACCTGCGCCACGAAATCCCCATACCAGTCTACCTGGCTCTTGCCTCGGAACTCCTGCATCGGCATCCACGGCGTGTGCGGAGCAGTCAGCGCGACGTAGAGGAAGAACGGCTTGTCAGCCGTCTGGTGTTTGACGAAGTCGATGGACTTGGCCGTGACGGTGGGCAGGACTCCGTAGAAATCGAACGACGGCGCCATGGGGCCGGCTCGCCAGAATCCGCCGCCGCCGTCCCATCGCCGCTTGCTGCCGGGCGTGTACGAGGTCGCGGCCTCGACGGTCCGTCCGTTCTGGAGCCAGCAGTAGGGGTCCATGTCCAGCGAAGCCGGGATGATGTAGCTGTAGTCGAAGCCCAGCGATTGCGGGCCGTGCGGAACGGGTTCGTTCCACTCGACAGTCCCGGCCTTGGCTTCGCCGCCGGCCTTCGTCGCCCAGTCCAGGCCGAGGTGCCACTTGCCGACGCAGCCGGTGGCGTAGCCGTGCCGCTGGAACAACGAGGCCACGGTCAGTCGGTCGATCTCGATCAGCGGCTTGCTGTAGCCGTTGAGCACTCCTTTCTTCATGCTCGACCGCCAGCAGTACCGCCCGGTCAGAATGCCGTACCGCGTGGGCGTGCAGACCGCCGATGGCGTGTGCGCGTCGGTGAATCGAATCCCTTGCGAGGCCAGCCGATCCATCGCCGGCGTCGGGACCTTCGACTGCCCACAATAGCAGCCGGGATCGCCGTACCCCAGATCGTCGGCCAGAATGAAGACGACATTCGGCCGGCGGCCCGCTTGCGCGAGACCCCGGCCCCGGCCAAGCAACGATGCCGCCGCGGCAAAACCCGCCATCCCCAGAAAGTCGCGCCGTGTGTGCGTCTTGACTGCCATGCTGCCACTCCTATGGACGCGGTCGAAAAACCGTATCCCCCGCACTCTATCGCGACTTCGGAGTCAGATCAACGACGATGTCGTCCAAACCCGAAGCCTGAGCATAGTGCAGCGGGAGCAGGCCCTTGTTGTTCTTGATGCGGATGTCCGCCTTGTGATCGAGAAGGACCCTGCACACTTTGCCGTGCCCGCCCTTGGCGGCCCAGTGGAGCGGCGTGTTCCCCTTGTTGTCCTGAAGATTCACCGAGGCGCCCTTGTCGAGGAGGTACCGGGTCCATTCCTCATCGCCTCTCATAGCGGCTGCGTGAAGGCAAGTCATTCCGCCGCCTGCGGCGACATCAATACGCCCCCCGTGCTCGAGCATGAGTGCAAACAGAGCCCTGTTGTCGAAAGCCAGATGCAGCGGCGTCATTCGCCCATATCCGCCCTGAGCGTTGACATCCGATCCGGCCAGAATCAGCATCTCGGCGATCTCCGTGTAGTGAAATTGCATCGCGATGTGAAGGGGAATGCAGCCAAGGAGATCACTGCCGGTGTGGGCGTTGTTCACCTCGGCTCCATGAGACAGCAACAATGCGACGATCTCCTTCTGTCCACGGTATACCGCCGCACCAAGGGGAGTCTCGTTGTTTCGGTCCTTCGCATTAACGTCCGCCCCCTGTGCAATCAATGACTTGATCGTCTCGATGTCACCCTTGTACACGGCCTGATGCAGAGGTGTCTCCCGGCCCACCAAATTGCGCGTGCCATTGCGTTCGCCGTGCGAGACCGGCGTTGGGGTACGCTCGTCGTGTCTTCCGGCTTCTTCCCCAAGCCTCTCTTCGACGGTCTTCGCTCCCTTCGATACCAGCAAGTCGACGACTTCCTGATGGCCCCTTCCGGTGGCCAGATCCAGAGGCGTTCGATTCTCCGCATCACCGGCGTTCACATTGGCGCCGTGTTCAATCAGCAGGTTCACGGCGTTTGCGTCTCCCCGGTTCGCAGCGCCATGCAGGGGCGTTCGCCCATGCTTGTTGGCGACATCGACCTTGGCC
This sequence comes from Planctomycetota bacterium, assembly GCA_012517265.1. Lineage (GTDB taxonomy): Bacteria > Planctomycetota > Phycisphaerae > Sedimentisphaerales > Anaerobacaceae > PLanc-01. The sequence goes on from JAAYVJ010000365.1 coordinate 3,049, forward strand.
CCGCGTTCGAGCAACAGCTCCATGACGTCCACACGTGGACCTTCGATGACGTCCCAGTACGACGTGCAGCCTTCTTGGACTGCGGCGTGCAAGGGAGTCCCCCCGACCCTATCGGTGGCATCGATGTCGGCGCCGAGTTCGATCAAGTCCTCGACGACCTTCTTCTTCCCCCACCAGGCGGCTCGATGGAGCAGCGTCGCCTGGCTGTCGTGACACAGACCCATGTCGGGGCCGGCCTCAATCAGCAGGTCCGCGACCTCTTTGCTGTGAGCCTGCACCTGCTCCTGTGGTATGCCATATGCGAATTCCGGCTTGGCCCCACGACTGATGAGATACGCCATCACGGCCTTGTATTTGCGTTCGAGATCCGCAGCGTTGCTCTGGCGAGACAGATTAACGTGCATCTCGAAGGCATTTCGATAAGCGAGGGACAAGGCGCTCGCGTCTTTGTCGTCGGTCAGATCCATCCACGCACCGTGCTCGACCAGCCACCGAACTGCCTCCAATTGCCCGGCGTTCGCCGCCGCGTGCAGGGCGGTCTGGCCCTGGACGTCGAGCCGGTTGACGTCGATGCCCTCTTTGACCAGACGCTCCAGGGCCACGAGGTCGCCCATGCCGGCGGCGGCGTGGATCGTGACGCGACCGCCGCGATTCGTCAGGAGTCTCACGATTTCCTCGCTGCCGTTGGCGGTGGCGATGGAGGTGGGAGTCCGCCCCTCGCGACTCTTGCGGTCGGCGTCCGCGCCATGGGACAAGAGCGTTTCCACCATGGAAACGTCTTGTCGATCCGCGGCATGGTGCAAAGCGGTCC
>JAAYVJ010000366.1 GCA_012517265.1 Planctomycetota bacterium
ATGGTCTTCCTCCCGCAAGTCACCCCAGACAAATGCTGGCAAACAGAGAATCCCGCGGACGCTGTCAAGGTCCCCTTAGCCTGGTTTCAATGCCAAGACGCGATCTACGCCGCCCTCCACTTCCGCCAAAGCAGCGAGTCGTTGGAGTGTGTCCCGAGTGTAGACCTTGGGAGTCTCTTGTCGCACTATCGCCTACCCGACCATCCTCGACGCAACGTACACAAACCAATCGCGACAAGAGCAATCGAGGCAGGAGGGGAATAGTGTCAGACCAGGAGGGGAATAGTGTCAGACCTACACATTTCACATTCTGAGCGGAGCGGCCGGGGTGGAATCGGGGTTCTTGGCTTACGCAGGGCCGAGGTGGAAGGACCTCTCGCAGAGGCGTGAAGAGAACGCGTGGGCTGAAGCGCCCACCCTACCTCTGCGTCTTGGCGTCTCTGCGCGAGACCCAATCTATTTGTCCCACGAAAGGCGGTGGGCGGAGCCCACCCTACCACTGTCGTCCGGTCGTTGGTCCCTTTTGTATGCCATCTCCCGCGTGCGGCCTACCGCCTCCAGCCTTCTCATGCCTCCTTCCAGAGGAACCCCTCGGAATCAGGTATCTCGCCAAGCCGCCAAGATCGCCAAGGGTGAGACCACTGGGTTCTGTCTTCCTGGCGTCCTTTGCGTCTTTGCGAGAGAATCGTCTTGCTTCCGGCCGGAGGCCGGAGCGGGGTTGCATCCGGGGCCAAAGCTGCTAAGATGGCCGGCCAAAAGGACAGAACGCTGATTGCTTTGGAATAAGGAGATGCCATGAACCTCGACTTCACTCTCTACATGCCGACACGAGTCCTCTTTGGGTGCGGGAAGCTCGCGGAACTGGGGACGACGCCCTTCCTGCCGGGCAAGAAGGCACTGATCGTCATCGGCGCCTCGGGGGCGATGCGCAAGCATGGCTATCTCAAGCAGGTCGTCCAGCTTCTCAAGAAGAACGGGGCCGATTCGGTCGTGTACGACAAGATCCAGCCGAACCCGCTTGTCGAGCACGTCGAGGAAGGGGCCAAGATCGCCAGGCGGGAGAAGTGCGACTTTGTCCTGGGCCTGGGCGGCGGCAGTACGATCGACTCGGCCAAGAGCATCGCCGTGATGGCGAAGAACCCGGGGCGGTACTGGGACTACATCCTCTCCGGCAGCGGCAAGGGCAAGACGCCCACCAAAGGGGCCCTGCCCATCGTCGCGATCCCGACGACCGCCGGGACCGGGACCGAGGCCGACCCCTGGACGGTCATCACCAAGACCGACACGAACGAGAAGATCGGCTGGGGCAACGCCTTCACTTTCCCCACGCTCTCGATCGTCGATCCGGAGCTCATGGTGAGCGTCCCCCCTTCCCAGACCGCCTACACAGGGATGGACGCGTTCTTCCACTCCGTCGAGTGCTACCTGGCGATCTGCAACCAGCCGACGAGCGACCATCTGGCCCTGGAGGCGGTAAGCCTGATCACCAAGTACCTGCCGATCGCGGTCAAGGACGGCGGCAACCTGGAGGCCCGGACCAAGCTGGCCTGGGCCAACACGGAGGCCGGCATGTGCGAGTCCTTCTCCTGCTGCATCTCGCACCATTCGATGGAGCACGCCCTGAGCGCGTACTTCCCGAACGTCCCGCACGGCGCGGGCCTGACCATGCTCTCCGTCGCGTACTTCAGCTACCTGGCCGAGCGGAATCCGAGCCGGTTCCCCGATCTGGCCAGGGCCATGGGCGAGAAGATCGACGGCCTGTCCAAGAAGGACCAGGCGATGGCGTTCATCACAGGACTCAAGAAGCTCATCCGCAGGGCGGGCCTCAAGGAGCACAAGCTCAGCGAATTCGGCGTGCAACGGAGCGACCTGCGCAAGATGGCGGAGAACTCGTTCCACACGATGGGCAAACTGTTCGAACTGACCCCGATCAAGCTGACGGTCGACGACGCCACGGCGATCTACGAGCGGGCGTTCCAATGACAGTCCTGCGGATGGCGTCTGCGCTCGGACATTGCTGAGGGTCTGGAGAATGATCGTACAAACCATGGTCGCGACGTGGGTCGCGCTGACGGCGTCGCTGGACGCACAGGAGCGGCAAAAGCCGATCCAGCCGCCGCCAGCCTGGCGAATCGCGCCGGAGGTTTCGCACTACCGGTACAGAGAGCCCGGCGTCATGACGAACGAAGGGACTCTCTACGGCGTCGTCGGCTCTTACACTTTCTACGACCGCCCTGAAACCGCCCGACCCGCGGCAGGAGTTCCGCAGGAGGCCCCTGTCGCCTGCTCCACCTTCGCGTTCGACGGCCGCATCGCGGCCGGGCAGGTGGACTACGACGGCTCGTTCATGGACGGCACGCCGCTGTCGAACAGCGGGATCGACGACTTCCTGCTGGACGTGAGGCTGCTCTGGGGCCGGCACTGGGAGCCGGCCCGAATCGTGCAGGCGGCCTATGCGGGTCTCGGCTATCGCTATCTCTGCGACGATTCCTCCGGCAAGCCCGGTGGGTACCAGCGAGAATCGAACTACCTGTACCTGCCGGTCGGCGTACGGAAGGGCTTCGACCTGACTGGCCGCTGGGACCTGACTCTTACGGGCGAACTGGACATGCTCCTGGTCGGACGGCAGATCTCGCATCTGAGCGACGCGAACCCCGACCTGCCGGACGTGCGGAACTGGCAATGGCCGGGCTTGGGAGCGACTCTGTCGGCGGACTTCCTGCGAAGAGGCCCCTCTTGGGCGGTCGGTTTCTCCCCCTTCCTGCGATACTGGTGGGTCGATGAATCGGATCTCTCCGCCGACGGCTACTACGAACCGAGGAACAACACCTTCGAGTACGGCCTGAGCTTCGTCGTGCGGTTCTGACGACGCGGGTTCACTCCCAGTACTTCGGGTGGCCGTAGACGTCGTGGACCTGGGACTCGTAACGGCGGCTCAGAGACTCGCTCTCGTTGTACGGGGGGCTCGTCTCGACCTGGGCCTTCGTGACGTCCACCCAGACCTCCCGGTCGTCCCAACTGATGCCGCGGACCCAGTTGGGCGAGATCAGGACCTTGCGGCCGGCCAGCCATGTGCCGACGTCCGCGACGAGGTAGCGGATGATCCACTCTTCGTCGCTGACGATGAAGTCCTCGATGTGGCCGATCTCGGCGTCCGTGGCGTGGATTCTGTAGCCCCGGACCTCGCGAGTGCTGCGCAGGTGCGTGTCGCCCTTCGCCTCCGCGACCGCCACGGCCGCCTGGTCGGCCGCCGCGGCCTGCTGTTGCATCAATTCGAACCCGTAGCCGACTCCCCAATAGGGAGCCCAATGATAGTGCCTTCGAAGCTCGACCTCCCGCTGCCTCGACACGGGCTTGTCGGTGTCGATGTCGGGGGAGCTGCGGACCTGCTCCCGCGTGAGGGTCACGGGGAACATATGGGTCTTCCAGTCCGGCGGACCGAGCGACGTCGGCGAGATCAGCACCTTGCGTCCCGGCAACCACCGGCCCGTATCGACCACCAGGTACCGGATAGTCCAGCTTGAGTCGTCGAAAAAGAAGGAGTGAACCTTGCCGATCTCGCCGTCCAAGGCGATGATCGAAAGCCCCGACAGGTGCCTGATGCTGCGAAGCATAACCGCTCTCCTTTCACGCCTCTGTACGTTGCATCGCAGGCGAAGGACGTAGGGGATTTGCGTATTTCAATCGGACATTTGCCTGCAATCGGGACCGCGAGGACAGCTTCTCCGTCGCGTCATGGGCGGACCATGCGGAAAATGGCGAACCCACGGGCAGGTCTTGCGTATGAGTAAGAACAGCAGGATTAGGCAAATTCCTGCTGTCGAGCGTCGGCCCACGCGTGTAATCATAAGCTTGACTGTGACTGCGCAACCTTCCTTCCGCGGGTTGAATTGGCACGGAGGCAAGCTGTGAAAATGCGCGAACTTGTATTGGGTGTGGAGACCCGCCAGATCAGCTCCAGTGCTATGCTGTGCGAGGCGGCGGATCGCATGAGGGCTTGGGGAACTACGGTTCTGCCGGTGGTGGAGGACCGCCGGGTTGTCGGCGTCGTCGTGGAGGGGGCACTGACGCCGGCTTCTCTTCCCAGCGGCGTCGATCCGCGACTTACTCCGGTCCGAAGCGTGATGACGTGGGAAGTCGCCTGTTGTTCCCAGGAAGACGGTGTCGAAAGGGCCATGGGAATCGCCGAGAACCGCCACGCCCCATGGTTGGTGGTGTTGGACTGCTGCGGCGCGGCGGTTGGAGTCCTGTCAGTCGAGGACCTGGTCTCGAAGGCAACAGAACATTCCTCTGCAAAGCCCTGATGGAAGGAGAAAGACATGAGAGCCCGCGTGACTGATGGCTGCATTGCATGCGGCCGTTGTGTGGAGATCTGCCCCGACGTCTTCGAAATGGGCGAGGACATCGCCCAGGTCCGGGTCGCCGAGATACCCGAGGATTGCGTGGAGGCCGCTCAGGAGGCGGCCGACGAGTGCCCGACGTCTGCGATCGTCATCGAGAAGTGACGTCATTTTGGCGCACACCGATGGGACAACAGCCTGTCGACCGTTGAATCCGTAGCCGATGAATACGCGTCGGCCACGAGAGGAAGCCAACCGCCCGGTTGTTCTGTTGACAGAAAACCGGCAATTCCGCATCCCTGAAGGTTGACATTGTCCGCCACGGCGCCTATCATCATCGCATCAAGGCAAGGAATTACGGTCACGTCAGGGGGGGCCGGTCCAATGGAAGGACAACTGACTACAAAGGACTCACTTATGAGCATTCGAATCGTACTTGCCGACGACCACGCCATTGTGCGTCACGGACTGAGTCGCGCCATCCAGCAGGAGGAGGACATGGAGATCGTCGGCCAGGCCAGCGACGGCCACTCGACCGTTGCCATGGCTCGGGAACTCCTGCCGGACGTCGTCGTCATGGACATCAGCATGCCGGACCTCAACGGAATCGAGGCCACCCGCGAGATCCAGAGAGAGGCCCCCGGCGTGAGGGTCGTCGCGCTGTCCATGCACTCCGCCAAGCGGTATGTCACGGAGATGTTCCGGGCCGGCGCCTCCGGGTACCTGCTCAAGGACTGCGATTTTGACGAACTGGCTCGCGCCGTCCGCACCGTCGCCGAAGGCAAGACCTACGTGAGCCCCTCGATCAGCAACGTGGTCGTCGAGGACCTCGTGCACACCGAAGAGAAGACCGAAATGACCGCCTTCTCGCTCTTGACTCAACGCGAGCGTGAGGTGCTGCAACTGCTGGCCGAGGGCCGAACCACCAAGCAGATCGCGCTGCGACTGCACATCAGCCCCAAGACGGTCGAGGCGCACCGCCTGCGCGTGATGAACAAATTGGAGATCGACAACGTCGCCCAACTCACCAAGTACGCGATCCAGGAAGGACTGACGTCCGCCGAACCCTGAGGAAGGCCGGCCATCTTCTCTTGTGTGGACGTTCGCCGGGCGGGTCGCTCAATTCTGGAAGCCCGTCTTTGCGGAGCGGAGCAGTCGGACGGGCGCTTCGCCCGAGACGGGCCAATCCCCGTGCTGAAGGACCATTTTCGGCGAATTCTCGCATGCGACCGGTCTGCGCTCTTGACGAAATGGGCAAAACAGGATAAGCAGAACGCTTCATGACAGTGAAGATCGGCTCGATTGCCGGTATCCGGGCCGACCGGGCAAGGATGACAACCATCGGTGCGAATGCCAAGCATCGATCGCTCGCCGCCGGCGGCGCAGCAGGGATTCGCGATCGCAAGGATGAACAGGGAGTTTTCTTTTATGACCAAGCAGCCAGGAACGGCCCTCCACAAGACCTCAGTTGCCTACTTCTCCATGGAAATCGGACTTCAGTCCGACATTCCGACTTACAGCGGAGGACTGGGCATCCTGGCGGGCGACACGATTCGTGCCGCGGCCGATCTCAAAGTCCCCATGGTGGCCGTCACCCTTTTGCCTCGCAAGGGGTATTTTCACCAGGAGCTCGACGCCCAGGGCAACCAGATCGAGACGCCGGAATCATGGAACGCGGCCGATTGCCTCAAGCCGCTTACCCCTCGCGTGACCGTCGTCATCGAAAAACGCCAGGTCAAGATCCGCGCCTGGCGGTACGACGCCATGGGCGTCACGGGTGGCGTGGTCCCGGTGATCTATCTCGACACCGACATTGCGGGAAACGACAAGCAGGACCGCGAGTTGACCCAGTATCTCTACGGCGGCGATTCGCGGTACCGTCTATGCCAGGAGTACGTTCTGGGCGTCGGGGGCGTCCGCATGCTTCGCGCCCTGGGCTACGACGCCATCGACCGCTTCCACATGAACGAAGGCCACGCGGCGTTCCTGGTCGTCGAGCTGCTCGACGAGGAACTGAGCCGGACCGGCGCCAGAGGGATCAAGCCCCAGCACATCCAGGCCGTGCAGAGCAAATGCGTCTTCACGACGCACACGCCTGTTCCGGCCGGGCACGACAAGTTCGGCATGGACATGGTCCGCAAGGTCCTCGGCAAGCACAAGGTATGGGATCTCCAGAGCAAATGCAACGGCGACGGAGGGACGCTGAACATGACCCACCTGGCCTTGAGCTTCAGCAACTACGTCAACGGCGTCTCCAAGCAGCACGGGAAAGTGTCGCAGGCGATGTTCAGTGGGTACCAGATCGACGCGATCACCAACGGCGTCCACGCCGCCACGTGGGTCGCACAGCCGTTCCAGAAGCTGCTGGACCGGTACATCCCCGGCTGGCGGGAGGACAACGCGAGTCTTCGCTACGGCCTGAATATCCCGGCCGACGCGGTCTGGGACGCGCACATGAAGTGCAAGAACAAGCTGATCGCCTACGTCGCCAAGACGCTGAAGGTCAAGCTGGATCCGCGGGTCTTCACGATCGGCTTCGGCCGCCGGGCCACCGCCTACAAGCGAGCGGATCTGCTCCTGCGAGACATCGAGCGGCTCACGAAAATCGCGTCGACCGCCGGGGCGTTTCAGATCATCTACGCCGGCAAGGCGCATCCACAGGATTTCCCGGGCAAAGCGCTCATCAAGAAGGTCTTCGAGGCCGGCCAGGCCCTCGGCAAGAAGATCCGAATCGTCTATCTGCCCAACTACGACATCGACGTGGCGAAGATCATGATCCCCGGCGTCGACGTCTGGCTGAACACCCCGCAACTGCCCCACGAGGCCTCCGGAACCAGCGGCATGAAGGCCGCCTTGAATGGCGTGCCGTCCCTGAGCATCCTGGACGGCTGGTGGATCGAAGGTTGCGTGGAGAACCTCACCGGCTGGGCCATCGAAGGCAAAGCCCGCAAAGGCGTCAAGGACACCTCTGCACAGGACGCCGAGGCTCTCTACGACAAGCTGCAGAACGTCGTGCTCCCCATGTTCTACGGCGATCGCGATCAGTACGTCAACATCATGCTGGCGGCTCTGGCGTTGAACGGCTCGTTCTTCAACACGCAGAGAATGGTCCAGGAGTACCTGCTTAAGGCCTATCTGCGCTAGACGGCGGGCCCCGGACGGCCCTGGACGTGGCTATGGAGATTCTCTCGACTGCGTTCCTTCTGTTCCTGGTCCTGGACCCCGTGGGAAACATCCCGGCTTTTCTGGTCGTGCTCAGTCATGTGCCGCCGGAGAGACACGCGAGGATTCTCGTTCGAGAGATGCTCATCGCGCTGGCCACACTGGTGGTCTTTCTCCTGTTCGGCCAGTACATCCTTGCCGCGCTGCAGGTTTCCTACGGCTCTCTGGGCGTCGCGGGCGGAATCATCATGCTCCTGATCGCTATTCGGATGGTCTTTCCGAGCCCCAAAGGCAGCGCCCCGGAGGAACTGGACGGCGAGCCGTTCATCGTGCCGCTGGCGATCCCGCTGGTCGCCGGCCCGGCGGCCATGGCGACGTTGATGGTGCTGATGGCTCGACGGCCCGACGAGTGGCCCCAGTGGCTGGCGGCGGTGTTCCTGGCCTGGGCCGTCTCCGGGGCGATCCTCCTGTCGGCCGAGCGGCTGGGCCGTCTCCTGGGCAAGAGGACCTTGAACGCCATCGAGCGGCTGATGGGATTGATTCTGACCGCTGTCGCCGTGGAGATGTTCATCAATGGCGTGGGCCAAGCCTATCAGAAGATCGTGCACAGTCCCTAGAGGCCGCGGCCTGTGGGCTTGCGACCGCCGGCCATGCGTCTGTCCGGCCTGCAGGTTGCTCCGAATCTCCCGAGAGACGACCTGGGATTTGTCCGTTGCCCGCCGGCATGCCCGCGCGTACGGTCCACTGCGCCTTGCCCGTGCGGACCGTCTTGAGACCAATGTTGACATTGTGCCCCTGCCCCTGTGCGTCCCGCAACCCGGACACAGAGCCGGCCCACAGCTCATAGCCACGTCGGCACAAGGCTTCTCATCGCCCGATCTTTTCAAGAGAATGCCGGAGATCCTGCGGCCGATCCCCTGGGTCGGCTCACGTCAGAGCCGCTCGATCGACTGGATGCGGACCGGGGTGCCCCCCATGTGCATGGAGACCCGATCGGCAAGCCGCTCGACCTTCACACGCACTCATAGCCCAGGCCTTTCGAATAGCCGGTTGTTCTCACCGTGGCGATTCTACCGAGGCAGGTGGGGCTACCCATGAGGGAACCACTCAATCCGGCGTGGTTCAATCCCTACCTTTCGCATGCGGTTCGAGTCTTGCAGGGATGCGGGGTCGAGCGGGAGTACTCCTCCACGGGAATCACGCCCCGTCCCTGGCGTGCTGCCGATGCTTCGCCGCGTGGATAGACGCATTCGATGACAACATGGCTTGCCATATTCCCAAGGGCGTAGGGGCATCCCTTATTCTCTTGTGGCAAGACCCTTATTTCGCCCTTTTGGCCTTGTGGACGACCGGGTGGGGTGATAGCCTGCTCGTGGCTTCATGCTGTAGAGGAACCAGACTGCGTAATCTGATGCATGAGTCGCGTGCAGGGCCGGATTGGGCGTGGAGGTCGCATATGCCGATGCCGCTGGAGGAAGACATCAGGCGTCCCCTGGGGTCGATGGCGCACGGCCGGGCCTGGCACGAGGAGAGGGCATGGAATTCACAGGCACAGAAGGAGTACCGGGACGTCATCATGGGTAACGAGCGATCACCTCGATGCGAGGCGCAATACACACGAGAGCAAGCAGGGCCAAAGGTGGACGGATCCGAGCCGTCGCTGAGAGAAATGTCGCAAGACGCGGTTGAGGCCTACGTCCGCCAGCTGCGCGTGCGGCAGGCGGAACTCCAGATGGAGAATGAGAAGTTGCGTGCGGCGGTGGGCAAGTTCGAGCGATCGCACAGAGAGTGCGCCGAGTTCTTCGATCCGCCCTTTGAACCCGAGAGCTCGGATCGCCTCCTACGCCAGAACGAGATGCTCCGGAAGATCCTCAACAGCATCCCGGTGATGCTGTGTTTCTTCGACGCCCAGGGCGACATCCGCATGGTCAACGACGAGTGCACGAGGGTCCTGGGGTACGGCCCCGAGGACATGCGGGAACGGAATCTCCTGGAATTGTGGTGCCCTGCCCCCGAGTACCGGCGGCGGGTATGGTCTCATTTCATTGGAGCGCAGCCCGGCTGGCAGGACTTCCGCATCCAGAGCAAGAACCGGGGCGAGATCGTGGGGGCCTGGACCAGCATCGGTTTCCCCGACGGCACCCACCTGGCGATCGGCATGGATGCCAGTCTGCGGGCGAACGCCAGGCAACTCCGCCAACAGGCCGAATTGCTGGACCTGGCGCACGACAGCATCGTGGTCCACGACATGGCGGGCCGGGTTGTGTTCTGGAATCGCGGGGCCGAGCAGACCTACGGATGGACGAAACGCGAGGCTCTCGGCGCGATCGGCCATGACCTGCTCAAGACTCGCTTCCCTTCGAATCTCATCGAAATCACGGCCAAGCTCCTGAGCCAGGGCCGCTGGAATGGGGAACTGACGCACGTCACGAAGGACGGTCACGCCATTGTCGTGTCCAGCCGCTGGGCTCTGCAGCGAGGGGAAGGGAGCGAGCCGACGGGGATCCTCGTGATCGACCGTGACATCACCTTGCAGAAACGCGCCGAACAGGCCACCATCGACGCGCGGCGGTTCGCCGAGAGCGTGACCGACACGGTCCAGGAGTCGCTGCTCGTCCTGGACCGCACCCTGCGGGTCATCTCGGCCAATCAGACGTTCTACCGGGTGTTCCAGGTGCCGCCGGAGGAGACCTGCGGCCAGTACTTCTATGAGATGGCGGACCGGCAGTGGGATATCCCCGAGCTTCGTTCGCTCCTCGAGGACATCCTCCCGCACAATACCAGCTTCGAGGATTTCGAGGTGGAGCATGAGTTCGCGACGATCGGGCGCCGCACGATGCTGCTCAACGCCCGGCGGATTCGTCGCCAAGACCAGGACACGGAGATGATTCTGCTGGCCATCCAGGACATCACGATCCGTAGAGAGCAGCAGAAGAAGATCCAGGAGCATCAGCGGGAACTGGCCTCGCTGACCGAGGAGCTGTTGCTGGCCGAGGAGCAGGAGCGGCATCGGATCGCGATGGTTCTGCACGACTCGATCGGACAATCGCTGGCGTTCTCCAAACGGGAACTGGGCGTTCTGCAGAAGCAGTCGCCCGAGAACATCCGCGCCGGGCTTGAATACGTCAAGGAGCAGATCGATCTGGCGGTCCGTCAGACCCGCGATCTGACGTTCGAGCTGAGCCCGACGACGTTGCACACCTTCGGCCTGGAGGCGGCGGTGGAGGAACTCGCGGAGCAGTTTGCCGCCCGCGAGCACCTGCGGTGTCACTTCAAGGCGACCGAGGAAGACAAACCGCTGACCGAGCAGACTCGCACGTTGCTGTACCGTGCGGCTCGCGAGTTGTTGCTGAATGCCGGCAAGCACGCTCAGGCCAAGAACGTGATCATACGCATTGACCGCGTGGACACAAGCGTCAGAATGGTGATTGAGGACGATGGGAAGGGCTTCGATGTGTCGCAACTGGAGCGGAACACCCGCCGCGAGGGCTTCGGGCTGTTCAGCATCCGGGAGCGGTTGACTCATGTAGGCGGTCGGTTCGCCATCGAGTCGCACCCGGGAGCAGGAACGAAAGTCACACTGATCGCGCCGCTGAACCGGGAACAGACGGTCAAGTCGAGGAGTGAGAAACCATGAGCATCAGAGTGCTGATTGTGGACGATCATGCCATCGTGCGACATGGGCTGTGCCGCTCCATCCAACAGCAGGAGGATATGGAGGTGGTCGGCGAAGCGAGCGACGGGCATGCCGCCGTCAGTATGGCCCGCGAGCTGACCCCCACCGTCATTCTCATGGACGTGAGTATGCCGGCGTTGAACGGGATCGAGGCCACCCGGGCGGTTCTGCGTGAATCCCCGGGCTCCCGCGTCATCGCCCTGTCCATGCACTCGGCCAAACGGTACGTGCAGGAGATGTTTCGCGCGGGAGCCTCGGGCTATATCCTCAAAGACTGCGAATTCGATGAACTCGTCCAGACGATCCGCATGATCGCCGGGGGCCAGACCTACGTCAGCCCGTCGATCAGTCGGATCGTCGTCGAGAGCCACGCGTGCGACGGCGACCCCGAAGAGAAGGAAAACGCGTTCTCCGTCTTGACCCAGCGGGAACGCGAGGTCCTGCAACTGATGGCCGAGGGCCACAGCACCAAGCAGATCGCGATGCACCTGTACATCAGCCCCAAGACGGTCGAGGCCCATCGCCTGCGCATCATGAACAAACTCGACATCGACAACGTGGCCCTCCTGACGAAATACGCCATCCAGGAGGGCCTCACCCCGCCGGAACCGTAGACCGTCAACCCGCCAGAGAGCCGGACAGACCTCGCGTGTACCGGACGCTTCGCTTGACGGCTTCCAGCCCCACCGCGAACAAGCAAGCCCGTGTCTCCCGCCGCACACGTCAAAAGACGCGGCTGCGACGAGATGTCTTTTCCCTTGGAATGTCGCCGGACGCAGGGTAGTCTGGGAACGTCGAACAACATGAACGGCCCGCAACTCGTGTTGGGGATCCACCGATGCGTCACTCGATGTCGGCTCTATCGATCGCTCTGCTGCTCTCGGCCGTTGCGGCCGGGGGCGAAGAAACGATGAAACACATCCTCTCGCTCGCCACGCCACCGGCCCAGGTGGGCAAATACGAGAAGGTGGAATTGCCCATCCGGGTCGAGCGGGAATTTGCGAACCCCTTCGATCCGTGCGAGGTCGAGTTGGAATTCCTGATCAGCGACCCGGGCGGTCGCTCGTTCTCTCTGCCGGCGTTCTGGGGCCAAGACTACGAGCGGCAAGATCTCAGCCAAGGCGGCACATCGGTCGCCTGGTGCTACCCCACGGGCCCCGGATCGTGGAAAGCCCGCTTTGCCCCTATGGAATTGGGAACGTACACCCTGAGGGCCCGCCTCAAAGACCGCCAAGGCGAGGCGACCTCAACCCCGGTGACGTTCGAATGTGTCCCCTCCGCCTGCAAGGGCTTCCTGCGGGCCGGACGGGACGATCCGAGGTTCCTCGAGTTCTCCGAGGGCCAGCCGTTCTTCGCCATCGGTCAGAACCTCGCCTTCATCGGCGAAGGCCAGTACGTCACGGCGCCCAAGGCCGAGGAGATCCTCGGCACGCTGGCCCGCAACGGCGCGAACTTCCTTCGCATCTGGACCTGCTGCGACGACTGGGCCATCGCAATCGAGGCGAGTAAGAGCGCGTGGGGCCGCTCCTGGGCGAAGGACTTCCCCATCGTCCCGATGCCCGATTCGACGCAGGACGCCGGCCCCCGCAAGTGCGTCCTGCTCAAGGGCGGCCAGGAAGCCTCCATCGCCGCGACGCCTTCGCATCGGGTCGCCCTGCGGCCTGAGACCCCCTACGTCTTCGCGGGCCGATTCCGAGCGTCCGCCGGGGCCTCGCTGCGCGTCCAGATCGGCAGCCGCAATCTCGAATCGCCCGGCTCGGGGGACTGGCAACGGTTCGAGTTGCGATTCACAACCGATCCCGGCGAGAACTGGCTCGGCCGGGTCGCGTTCACTCTCGCCGGCGGCGACGCCGCGTGGCTCGATGCGATCTCCCTGAGGGAGGCCGCCGGCGGGGCCGAACTGCTCTGGGAGGCGGACGTCAATCGTCCCGTGCGAGGGTACTACAATCCCCTCGACTGCTTCCTGCTCGACCAAATCGTCGAGGCGGCCCGGCGCAGCGGCGTCTACCTCATGCTCTGCTCGCTCACCCGCGATCTCTACAGGGAGTCGCTCGCCAAGCCCGGAAGTCCCGAGTACGCCAAGGCGACCTCCGACGCCAAGAAATTCCTCCGGTACGCCGTGGCGCGATGGGGCTACTCCACGAGCGTCGCGGCCTGGGAGTACTTCAACGAGATGGACCCCGGCAAACCCTGCGACGAGTTCTACGCCCAGCTCGGCCGGTATCTGGAACAGATCGACGTCTACGGACACCTGCGGACCACGAGCACCTGGAGCCCCTGCGCGCGAGACTGCCGCCATCCGCAGATCGACATCGCCCAGGAGCACCATTACATGCGGCCCGACGACAAAGACTTCAGAGATGAGGTCGACTCGATCCTCAGCCAGGTCCGATGGCTTCGCCAGCAGGCCCCGAACAAGCCGGTCCTCGTCGGCGAGTTCGGCCTGGCCACCGCGAAGTGGGGCCTGAGCGAGTACATGAAGCAGGACCGCGAGGGCGTGCACTTCCACAACTGTCTGTGGTCGTCAGCCCTGAGCGGCTGCTCCGGCGTCGCGATGTTCTGGTGGTGGGAGGTGCTCGACCAGCAGAACGCCTATCGGCACTACAAGCCGTTGGCGACGTTCCTGGCGGATCTGAGGCCGGCGGGCTTGCAGCCGACGGTCGCCGCGACAGCCGAGCCGCGTCTTCGCATTGTCGGGCAACAGGCCGAAGACCGCGCCTACCTGTGGCTGGTCGATCGCCAGGCGACGTGGTGGGATCTGGTCGTGGACAAACGCGAGCCGGCCCCCGTCGAGTCGGCCGCGATCACGATCGGAGGACTCAAGCCCGGCCGCTACACCGTCCTCTGGTGGGACACGCGCGAAGGCGTCCCCGTCGGCCGCCAGACGGTCGCAGCCGAAGAAGGCCGGCTCCAACTGGCCGCCCCTCCATTCACGAGGGACCTGGCCTGCAAGATCGTCCCGGCGGCCTTCGCCGAGTGACTCACATTCCCGCGGACTCGAGGTCGCCCGTCGGGAACGAGACCAGATCGATCCAGGCCGTGTCGCTGCCCATCCAGCCGCCGCTGTCCTTGCTGTATTCCCAGGAGAAGGTCCGTCTGCCCGCCTGAACCGGGAACGAGACCTGCTCCCAGTCCAGTTCGCCGGACCATTCGCCCAGCACGGTGTTGCCGCTTCGGAACCTCAGGCAATCGCCCTTCGGCTGGGACGAGACCTTCCGCCAGAATCGAATCCGTCCGGCCTTGCATTCGATGGTGATCGCCAATCGGCTTCGCTGGTTGTCCGCGATCCTGCCGGCTTGGGCGCAGAACGCGCCGCTGCGGCTTTGCGTCGGGGAGACGTTCCAGTACACGTCCCCTTCGCCGTACCAGCCGAGGCTGGCGAACCCGCCGCTCTCGAAACTGTCGGAATCTCCGACCCACCTTCGGGCCAGGAGCATCAGATCCAGACCGTTTACATTGCCGTCGGGCACCCCCAACCCATGCGATCCTCCCATATCGGCGATCGTCGGCGTGGCCGTGCACCCCCAGTCCCTGGCCAAAACGGCGAAGTCTCGCAGGTTCAGAAGCCCGTCCTTGCGCAAATCACCCGAGGCCCTTCGGGTGAAGCTGAGCGTGAAATGCGCATACGGAACGCCCGATTCATAGGAGCCCTTCAGCGGAGGCAGCCACATCAGGCCGTCGCAGCTCGCGATCACCCTGCGGACGTCGTACAGGGGATACTGCACGCTCGGGTCCGCCGGATCGTACTGCTGCAGCGTCAGGGCGTGGGGGCGAAAATCGTACCCGTTGCTCTGCCTGGGAAGAGACAGACACAACTCGTTGGCCGTCTCCTTGTTGAAGCGGACCGGCGCCTTGGTGTCGGATTCG
The DNA here is from genome assembly GCA_012517265.1 of Planctomycetota bacterium. Lineage (GTDB taxonomy): Bacteria > Planctomycetota > Phycisphaerae > Sedimentisphaerales > Anaerobacaceae > PLanc-01. Next base: position 15,046 of record JAAYVJ010000366.1, read on the forward strand.
AGGCTCAGTTCGATGTCGAAGTCGCTCAGACTCTCCTTCGGGCGCGCGTCCAGATCCAGCCGGCGGATCTGGCCGGTGTTCGGGTCCGGCTGGAGCGACGTGACGGCGCTCACAATCGGCAGATGCGACGTGTAGTGGGCCGCATCGTAGGCGTCCGGCCCCTCATTGGCGTCCGGATGGTGGTCGATCTCCAGAACGCCCTTCTGCATGTCGGAAAAGCCCGCGACGCGGTTCTCGATCCGCAGGATGTCCGCCGGCTCGTACGTGTACGAATAGCAGGTCGTGCCAATGCCATAGTTGCCCACGGCTTCCAGCTTGAACGTGTGAGGTTTGCAGAAGAAGTCCTCCTTAAGGACCTGAAACTCCTCGTAGGAACAGCCCCAGTATTCGGCATAGCCGGTGGCCGACATTCTCCCCTTGGAACTGGCCGCGATTATCCGGCCTTCGTATACCAGCGCGTAGTAGATGGCCCAACCCTGGCTCACCTTCCAGCGGGCGGCCGCCTTGATTGTGCCGATGTCGCCGCTGTGCTGGGCCGTCAGGCTCAGCCGAAAGTCCGTGATGACGACATCCTGCGCCGGGCACACGCCGGCACACGACAACAGACCTGCAAACAGAACGCCCCACAGAACCGTTCCACGTCGGAGACCTCTCATGTCGTCGCACTCCTCATCCGAAAGATCGCGTCCACGTATTCTCGTTCCCTCAAATCCGAGGGCTGAAGGCATTATATCGCCCGGAATCGGAAGATGCAAGAGGTCACGGCGTCTTCTGGAGCGCGTAGAGCTTGCGCATCGTCGTCACGTAGAGCACGCCGTTGGCGGCGACCGCCGTGCCGGCCACGGCGCTGTCCATCTGGATGGTGCTGAGCACCTCCTTTTCCCGGCCGGCCGCCATGATCCAGAAGTCCCGGCGGTTGGTGCCCACGTAGAGCTTGCCGTCGGCGATCAGCGGCGAGGCCCAGATGTCGCCCTTGGTCTGGTGGGTCCAGCAGACCCGCCCCGTCTCGGCGTCGACGCAGTGGATCATCCGGCCGCAGTCGGCGGCGTAGACGAGGCCATCGTGCACCGCGGGCGTCGAGCAGGAGTGGTCTTTCAGGTCGTACGACCAGAGCAGGGCCGAGCCGGTGACATCTCCCGTCTTCGTGGCGTCGACGCACTTGAGCCACGCCTGGTTCTTGCCCCACCAGATGTCGCCGCCGACCGTGACGTACAGGCGGTTGTCGCTGAAGACCGGCGTGCTCTTGACGTTGCTCGGACTGACCTCGCGGTTGCGCAGGTACTGGCTGACGTTCTCCTTCGGGCCGGTCGGGTCCGGGTCGAACCGCCACACCCGTTTCAGAGTCTCGACCTTGCCCTCCGGCGGCGCGACCGTCAGCGGCTCGAAGGCGTAGACCACGCCATCCCCGCCGCAGAAGAAGATCAGCTTGCGGCCGTCGACGACGCCCATCGCCGGCGGCGACCACGTCGAATGGAAGATCCGCGGGCCGATCCCTTCGTTGTCGCGGGCGAGCCATCGGCCGGTTCTCTTGTCCAGGACGATCAGGCTGGGCCCGTCGGGCCGGCGGATCTTGGCGTGCGTGTTGTCCACGCCGTTGCAGGTGTTCAGGTACAGGAAATCGCCGTCGATGAGGATCGAGGCGTGGGCCCCGTCGTGCGGCCAGGTGCCCGCCTGGTTGGGGATGTCGAACAGCCAGATGATGTCGGCGTCGAGCGACGTGACCTCCAGCGGCTTGTTGGGATCGGGGACCATGTGCCAGCCTTCGTCCAGGTACGGGCCGTCGTTGCCGTTGCGCTGGCCCTCGATGTCCAGGCACACCACCTCGTCGCGATTGGTCAGGACGTAGACGCGGTCGCCCTCGACCGTCGGGGCCGAGACGATTCCCGCCTTGGGCCAGTCCAGGTAGATGTCCGGCCCGAGCTTGGGCACGACCAGTTGCCACAGGAGACTGCCGTCCTTCTCGTCGAGGCACAGCAGGAGCGACCGGTCGCCCTTGTGCCGCGGGTCGCGGGGCGGATCGTTGTTGGTGCCCAGGAACACGCGGCCCTGCGCGACGGTCGGCGTCGCCCAGGTCTCGCTGCCCAGCGTCACGACCCATTTGACGTTGCGGCCCGTTTCGATGTCGAAATCCTCGACCAGTCCCGTCTCGCCGGACACCATGTTCCGCGTCCAGGCCTGGCCCCATTGCGCCTGATCGCCCGCCGGCGCCGTCGCCGCACAGGCCGCCATGCAGACGACCGCCGCCAGGAACCCCCGACCTCCTCGCACCGTGCGATACTCCATGATGATCCTTCCTGTTGTCACCTATTCTCGACGACCACGATCTCGTGGATCTCTACGCGGGGGACCCTCACTCGGATCGCGCCGTCCTGATACTCGAACGGCAAGGAGATCCCGGCGGGCTCCAGCGTCACCTTCGCGGGCCTGGTCGCCTGGCGGATCGTCAGATCGAGCGGCCCTATCGGGGCGATCTCGTCGATCACCGGCGCGCTCTGGTGCGGACCGGACGTATTGATGAGGCTGACCGTCAGCCTGCCGCCCTGGCGGCCCACCACCACGTCGACGTCGGAGGAGCCCTTCACCTCGACCAGCGGGTCGGGGAACAGCTCCCTGGCCAGGTCGTTCAGGAACCGCCGCATCACGGCGTTGCGTCCGTCCACGTAGCCCTGCCCGAACGTGAACGCGGTGGCCGCGATCTTGCCTCGCCCGCAATCGCAGACGCAGGCGGCCGGTCGCGTCGTCCCATCGCTCATCCGGATCTCGCCGAAGGCCTTGCACCCCGCCCCCAGGCTGGCCGGCTGGACTTGCCCTGCGATGGAAGCCTCTTCGCCCTTGTAGACGAGACGGCAGTCCTTCGCAGACGACAGATCGCCTTCCGCCGCGACGTCGAGCTGGTCCATGAACAAGGCCGCACTGGCCGGACCGATCAGCAGGAGCTTGCCGCCGCCGTGGACGTAGGAGAGAAGCTCGGTCTTGAACGCAGGCTCCAGGTACTCCCATTCCGGCACGACGATCAGCGGATACTGGGCCATCCGGCCGGTCAGGTGGTGCTCGCCGAGGACCTCCACCGCCTGCTGGCTCTCGACCAGGGCCTCAAAGGCGCCGTTGATCCTCGCCAGATCGCGGGAAAAGAGCCCGTTGCTCCTGCGATAGTGCGCCGCGGTCGAGAACAGGACCGCCACTTGCGGGACCTGTTCCACGTGGTGGCAGATCGCCTGGCGGGCCCGGCAGAACTTCGCGGTCTCCGCCATGACGGGGATCCGCTCCTCGCGGATCGAGCCGTCACGCTTTTGCGTGATGTACGCCTGGAAACCGCCGCCCAGGGCGATTACGATCGCCGCCTCCCGGCAGAGCTGCACCGCGGTCTTCTGGTCCCGGCCGTCGGCGGTCTTGTTGCGGGAGAAGCTCCAGGCCATCAGGTCCCACGGCACGCCCTGCCGCGTCAGGTACCGGCCGGACAGCCTCGCCGAGTTGACGCTGTCGTCGGGATTGTAGTCGCCGGAGAGGAAGTCCAGCGGCGCGCTGACCGGCTCGGGCATATGGTCGGTGAACGCCCAGTTGCTGCAGATCTGAAAGTCCGGATGGGTTGCCTTCACCTGGGCGATGTAGTATCGCAGGTATTTGCGGAACGCCTCCCGGTGGAACTGGAGGAACTCGTACCAGTGCGGCTCGCCCGGCCCTCGCGGGACGTCGGCGAACCCCGTTTCCCCGCGAAACGCCTTCAACGCCGCGTCGCCGTAGTCCGGCACGGAGGCCCAGCACTCGCCGTCGACCCAGACGCCGTCCACGCCGTAATCGCCCGCCAGCTCGCGAAGCTGAGGAATCAGCAGCTTGTCGGCGTACGGGCTCCATCGCGAGGTGGCGTTCCCATTGACTTTGCCGTCGGCGTTGACGACGCCCCAGTCGGGATGCAGCCGAATCGCCTCGGAGTCCCACACGCCGGAATAGTGCATGTAGAGCGCGACGCCGTGCTCGGCCGTCACCTGCCGCCACAACCGGAGCGGATCGCCCACGAAACCGGGGGCCTGGTTTCCGACCTTCGTCGGGTAGCTCGACAGGCCCGGGTGGCCTTTGCAGTCGATCTGAATGTAGTCCGGCCGGACCTGCGTGATGACGTTCTCGATCATCGCCCGCGTGGTGTTCTTGCCGATCTCGGTGCAATCCTTGCCCGCGTGGAAATCGAAGTGCACGCCCAGAAAGCTCTCCGAGCGCCGCAGACGCTTGGGAAGGGCCGCGTTCTGAGCCCCGGCCGCAGGGGCCTTCAGCTCGCCATCGATCAGCAGCGCCCCGGCGTACCACCGCAGCGGCGCATAGCGGTTCGGATCGTCGATCCTGTTCTTGTTGCGACTGAGGATCTCGGCCTTGTCGAACGTCCTGTCTGTCAGTCGCACGGTCACCGTGTGGTCGGCCGCCTCTTTCTCCGACAGCAGGACCGTCGTGCCCAGGCGGTGATATGTGCAGTAGGCGTCGAACCGCTTGACCGACCGGGCCGGCCGGTCGTCCACGATCACCTCCAGCTCCCCGCCGTCGGGGCCGAGCAGGTCGTAGACCGCCGCGGCGCAGCCGTGGAAGGCAAACGTCAGGGACGCCCCGGCCTTCTCGGCGCACCACAGGACCGGCAGCCTCTGCGAGAAGCTCCTGGCGATCGAATCGGTCTGCGGATCGAGTCTCCGCCAGCCATCGCCGAGTACAGCCTCGGTCAACGGGATGAGCCGGGCCCCTTCGTGGTTGTCCGCAGTGAACGGCGCAGGGAGGGAACGCGGGCCCGGCGTCCCCAGGCCTTCCATCGACTCGAACGACCGCGCGATCGCCTCGGTGTAGAGCTTGTGCCCGGTCTCGGCGAAGGGGTGGCAACTGTCCGGCGCGAAGGCCGGACGAGCAGGAAGTCCCTTGTCCGGGTCGGCGGGCGCCTCCGGCTTGGGCGACGTGAAGACCCATTGGCCTGCGTTGATCAGCCTCGCAGGCTCCTGGGCCATGTGGATCGACGGGATCCCGTAGTGATCCGCGACCCACTCCATCGCCGAGGCCGATCGTGGCAACCGCCCTGCCGCGAGGTCCTTGA
>JAAYVJ010000367.1 GCA_012517265.1 Planctomycetota bacterium
CCTGAGCCGCTTGCTGCAACTGGTCCAACTGCTCGCGATCACGTTCCCGATCCTGGCGATCGTCCGTGTGCTGGGCGGCGTGTCGTGGGAGTATCTGCTGTCAAGCATGTGCATCACGTTGACGGCGGCCGTCTTTGCCGGCGCTGTGAGTCTGCTGATTTCCATCCGGAATCGGCGTTCCTACGCGGTGATCCTGCAGACCCTGTTCCTGTTGTTCAGTTTCTACTGCATTCTACCGATGGTCATCGGCGCCTTTTATGGAAGAGGAGCGGCAGGGGTGTCTTTCATCTCTTATCTGTTCGGGGGGACGCCCCTGGCCACCGTGCTGCTCAACTGCAGCCCCGTCGGCGGCATGTGGGTCACCACGACGAACATGCTCTCGCCGGTCGCGACGCCCGTGCCGTATTTCTGGCCGCTCCAGTGTCTTGTGACGTTGAGCCTGGCGATCCTGCTTCTGGCCTGCGCCACCGTGGTGGTGCGGAAGGTCGCGCTGCGGCAGGCCACCGGGCAACTCGAACCGTGGTCCAAACCCCGCCGGGCAAAGCGTAAAGCGGTTGCGGTCGCGAACGGCGAACCGGAGGACACGTACCTGGGCTCCATCAAGCGGGTCATGGGGCCGCCGGTGATCTGGCGGGAGTTGCGGGCGCCGTTCATCCAGGGCGTGGACAACCGCAACAACTACATTGGATTGGCGATCACCATTGGAACGTTGTTGGTCACGTACGCAAGCTGGGCTCGCGCCAAGTATCTCGACGAGAGCTTTGTGCACACGACTTACGTGCTGCTCTTCGGTTTCCTGGGGACCGTCGTGAACGTCGTCTTCGCGACCACGAGGATCACGTCGGAGAAGGAGTCGCAGTCCTGGCTTCTGCTGTTGGCGACGCCTCTGAGCGACACCGAGATCCTGCTGGGCAAGGCGGTTTCCGCGATTCGCCGGTGCGTGCCCCTTTGGGGGCTTCTGGCCGGGCACGTGATTCTGTTCATTCTCGTGGGGTATATCCACGTGGCTGCCCTGATCCAGTTGCCCATGGTGATCGCCTGGGTCACGGTCTTCGTCACCGGGACGGGCCTGTACTTCGGGACCCGCTTCAAGCGGACGACGTCGGCCGTGGTCGCAGGCTTCTCGCTGATCCTCGGCTTGTGGGCGGTCGGGCCGGTTCTGGCCGGCGTGGTGACGGTGGCCGCGCCGCGGAGCCAGATGCCGACGATGTACATGTGGACCCATCCAGCGATTCAGGCTCAAGTGATCATGGAAGCCCTGGGAGGACGGCAGACTGCCGACCGGCCCCTCTGGCAGATCTACTATGACAGCTCGCATCTCGTCTACCATCCCCGGGATGCATCTCTCCAGTTCTGGCTGGCCACGCAGATTCTCGCCTTGGTTTCGGGTCTGTACATTCTGGTCGGCCTGCTGTTCTTCTGGCGGGCGAAGTGCCGCTTGCGGCGGAGCGTCTTCGCGTGACTTGCGGCGGGTTCCTCCAAACGCAGAGGCGGAAACCCGACGGGCGTCGAGGCCCGCGGATTTCCGCCTCAGTTGACGTCATCGATTGAAGAATCTCGGCCGGCTTATTGGTCTTTCATCCACACCGAGGAATTGATGCCTCGCCTCCCTCGGCCGCGGGGGCCGCCCTCGGCTCCTTCGGCGTTCTGCGGCCGCGCGATCCGGTTGTCCCGAGCGTAGTAGGGAATCGCCGTCAGAGGTGAGCCGTCGGCCCAGGAGCCGTGGATCACCGTGATGCCGCCCAGGAGATCGCCTTTCCATTCGGTGGTCAGCGGAGCCTGCGGCGGGAGGACCTTGCCCAGTTCCTGATCGGCCGCTTCGACGCAGTAGATCAGCGGGCCGTATCGCAGGGCGACCTGCCCTCGCGTGGCCGCGATCTTCTCGCTGGCCTTGATTCGCTGGATCGTCATGGGCAGCTTCAGCTCGATCTTGTCGCCTGTCTTCCATTTGCGATCGATCACGGCGTAGCCCTTCTTGATCCTGGGATTGATCTTCTTGCCGTTGATCGAAAGGGACGCGATGCCGTCGCACGCCGGCGTGCTGCTATAGAGTTCGCTGACGCTGCGGTCAGGCACGCGGATGCGGACGCTGAACTTCTTGCTCTTGGCGGGGTTGACGGTGATCGAGACGTCGCCGCTCCAGGGGTAATCGGTCTTCTGGACCATCTGGACGTCGGTGCCGGCCACCTTCTCGACGTTGATCGTGCTGCCGACGAAAAGGTTCACGTAGAGCCCGTCGTCGCCTTTGACATAGGTCCAGGTGGGAAGCATCAGCAGCGTGCGAGGGATGTTGCCCACGCAACACGGGCAAGCGTGCCACGGATAGCGGGGGCCTCTCGAGTCCAGCGGATTCTGGTAGTAGAAGTTCTTGCCCTCCAGGTCGATCGAGCCCAACAGGGCGTTGTACATCGATTCCTCGTAGAGGTCCGCGTACTTGGCCTCGTGGTAGGCGAGGTTCATCTTGTGCTGGAAGAAGATCAGGCCGCAGGTGGAGCAGGATTCGCAGTAGGCGTCGTGCCGCAGCGAGTAGTCGGGTCCGAAGCCTTCGGATGTCTCGCCGCTGCCGATGCCGCCGGTGACGTAGTACTTCCGATTGACCATGCTCTCGTAGAGGCTCATGACGGCACTCTGGTAGTCCGGGTCGTGCGTCTCGGCCGCCACGTCCGACATGGCCGAGTAACTGTAGGCGGCGCGGACCGCGTGGCCCACCGCCTCGTACTGCTGCTGCACCGGGACATGGCTCTGGTCGTATTCGTCCCCGTCCTTGCGGCAGTCGAGCAGGAACTTGGCGAGTTGGATGTAGCTGTCGCCATGGCTGCCGGGGCCTTCCATGTCGTTGACGAACCGCCCGAAGCGAACGAGCGCCTGCTCCATTTCCTGGTGTCCGTCGTACCAGTCCTTCTTGCCCGGCCCGAGGTTGGCGACCCAGCAGTCGCAAAGTCTCTTGGCGGCGTCATAGAGCCGTTTGTCCGTGCCGTTGGTCAGGGTGTAATGGTTGATGGCCGACTCGATGAAGTAGCCCGCGACGTAGCCCTCATGCTCGCCTCGCAGGCGGGGGCTCCACCGCTCGGGCTTGTCCCGTTCGCCCCGCGTGCCCAGCGTGTAGCGGGTCTGGAGATAGCCGTCCGGCTCCTGGGCCGCGAGGATCTTGGGAATCCAGTCCTCCAGCGTCGCCTTCAGCTTCTCCTGGGCCTTGAGGATCTCGGGATCGCCCTGCGGATCGACCATCAGCGCGATGCAGATCGACTCGACGGTCTGGTGGACCCATGCGTTGGAAAACGGGTATCCAATGTGCGGCTTGGCGGGCTCGCCGCGGAGTTTCTTGGCGGCCTCGATGAAGTTGTTCATGCCGCCTTCCCGCAGATTCGGGTCGTTGTTCTTGTCGATGCAATGGGGGATCCAATTGACGATCAGGGCCTTGGCCCGCGAGTTCCACAGCGGGCTGTCGATCTTGTACTTCTTGGTGTAGACGACGTCGAGGCGGTCCTTCGGGGGCGGCGCGACCACCTTGACGATCAGCGTGGACGAGCTGGCCAGGGGCTCCTTGCCGGCCGTCAGCTTCAGGACGTACTGGCCGACCTTCGAGAAGGTCGCGGTCGTGACCGGAGCGTCCGTCTTTTCGAAGGCGACTTCGCCCGGGCCGGACTGCTTGCTCCAGGCGACGGGAGTCTGGCCGCCGTCCCGGGACTTGAGCGTCTTGACCTCCCCGGAGAGATAGGTCTTGCCGCCCAGCACGACCGAGCGGTCGATGCCCGCCGTGACCGTTGGCGGGAAGTCCGGCGACTTGCCCGAGTCGTAGACCTTCCACTCCAGGATGCCGGTGGAGAACTCGCCGTCGGAGTCGATTTCCAGCTTGAGCTTGGTGGTCGTGACCTCGTCGAACGTCGTGGCATTGTACTTATTGATTTCCACGCCGAGACCCGCAGCGTTGGCGACCGGGACGAAGGCGTTGCCGTCCCAGTACAGCAGCCGGCTGGCCTTCGGGGCGTGGACGCCGCGCCCGTCGGCCCACCAGTAGACATCGATTTTGGCCGTACTGATCGGCCGGTTCCATTCATATTGGACCCACTGGGTCCCTCGCGTGGGCCAGTTCCCGTAGGATGCCGGCCGATTGTCCCGCGAGTTGCGAGGATCGACGCCGTCGTTGAGAGCGGTGTTCCTGGTGTCGCCGGAGACGTACGAACTAGTGGGCGTCGCGACGGGGGCGAGGTTCACGCCCGGCTGGCCGGTCTGGGCGAAGGCCATGCCGCACAGTCCCGCGGCGGAAACGGCCAGCAACACAATGGTTCCATAGGGCAAATGGTGTCTTCTCACGGTTTATTCCCTTTCATACGGGTTGATTACGTCTGGGCGTCATCGTTCGGCGTCGGCCCGGATCATGCGAACGCCGAACACGGTGGCGATCCCGTTGCCCGCCACGGCCTGGAATCGCACGGTCACCTTCTCTTTGCCTTTGACCAGATCCGCCGGGATCGGGTACTCCACGTCGAAGAAGCGGGCCGGGCTGGTCCGCTCGACCGTCTGGCGGCCGATGGGCTGGCCGTCGACGAGGACCTCGAAGATCGCCTCGCCGCGACGACGCTCGTCGCTGTAGTAGGTCGCCAGGATCGCCATAGGATGGCCCTCCTCGACCGGCATGTCGAACGACAACCAGCTCGACGACCGTCGGCCCGGACGACCCTGCACCCGCACAGGCTGAATCCTGTCGCCGGCCTGGTAGTTGAAATCGCGTTCGGGCTGCATCTCGCCGGGCTGGGCGTACGCGACGGTCGCTTCCTTGAGCTTTCGCTGACGCTCCTGTTCGGCGGCATACTCGGCCTTCTTCTGGTCCCAGGCCGCCGGGGTGAACAGATCCCAATAGATGGCATAGGTCCGGCGGTGCAATCGGTAGAAAGGCACGAAGTTCACGTCGGCGACGTTCTGTGCATCGGTCGCCCGACAGATGCCGTCGGTGCGGAAGCAACCGGGTTGACCGGTCATCGGCTTGAGCCATTCCGACACGGGCCGATCGGCCGCGACGAGGACCGGGATCGTGGGCTCGGTTCGCCGGCCTCGGCCGCGACCGAACTCCCGCTCGGGACCCATGTCGGCCGCCAGGACCAGGGGGCCCCACAGGATGGCGACCCGCTGCGGATTGTCGGGAGTCGGTTCGGTGCGGAGCGTCTTGGGCAGCGAGATTGCCACGGTGTCCCCGGTATTCCAGACGCGTCTGACGTCGACGAACGAGCCGCTTTTCGGGAACGGGTCGGTCGGGCGTCCCATCCGCCCTCTGTTCTGTCCTTGCTCTTCCACGGCTGTGCCGTTGACCTTGACGACAAATCCCTCGCCGACCCAGTAGGGCTTTCGCAGGGCGAGCGTGAATTCCTTGGGCGACTGGACCGTCAGCCGGATCGTGACCGATTCGCCCTCGGGGAAGTCCGTCTCGACGGCCAGCTTGACGCCCATCGCAGTCCACTCCGCGGTCGAAGGGGCGTAGAGGTTGACGTAGAGCTTGTCGCCCGATTCATAGTAGATGCCGTCCGCGTGGAGGGCGTGGCTTTCCATGCCCGAGCCCACGCAACACGTGAAGCTCTCGAACATGTCCTGGTACTCATGCTGCACGCCGCGCCCGACGGGCACCATATAGCAGGTCCGGCCGTCGTTCGGATCGATCGAGGCCAGGATGTGGTTGAACAAGGCCCTTTCCTGGAAATCCGCGTAGAAGGCATCGGGCCGAAGGGCGAAGAGCCGCCGGGTCAGCTTGAGCATGTTGTAGACGTTGCAGGTCTCGGCGGTTCGCCCGTCCACGCGGTCGCCCAGGGCGTCGGCCGGGCCGAAGTACTCATCGCGGCCGTCGCCGCCGGTGGCGTAGCTGTGATGCTGGACGACGCGATCCCAAAAGAACGCCGCGGCCTCGATGTCGCCGGCCTGGCCGGTGTAGGCGAAGCGGTCGGCCGAGCCGATGAGCTTGGGAATCTGGGTGTTGCCGTGCTTGCCGTCGAGGTTGTCCTGGTGACGCATGAGCGGCTCGATGAACGACTCGTGCTCGAATTTGTACGAGAGCTTGAGCCATCGGGCGTCGCCCGTGTCGGCGTAGAGATCGACGAAGATCTCGTTCATGCCGCCGAACTCCGTGTTGAGCATCCGCTGGACCTGGACATCTGTCATCTTCGACATGATCCCCTCGGCCCAGGCGGCGAACTTGATCTCGACCTCCAGGGCGGTCTTGTTGCCGGCGAAGCGGTAGGCGTCGCGAAGGCCCGCGTAGGTCTTGTGCAGTGTGTACCACGGCGACCACAGGCCGTTGAGGTCGAAGCCGCCGGAGCGGATGTTGCCCTGGGAAACCTGCTCAAAGAGCTTCTCGCCGTCGACGCCCTGGCCGTCCATGAGGGCGCCGAGGTAGCCGTTGCCCCGCTTGTCCTGGACTTCCTTCATTTCCTTGACGAGATAGTCGGCCCTTTCCTTGAAACGGGCGTCGCCGGTCGCGGCGTACATCAGGCTCACCGCCGAGAGATAATGTCCCGCGATGTGGCCGGTCAACTGCCGGCTGTTCACGTCGTCCCAACCGCCGTAGCCCTTGGCTTTGGGCTCCAGGCCGGCCCGCAGGCGGTAGCCGGCCATCATCCGGTCCGGCTCCAGCTCCAGCAGGTACTGCGCGTCCAGGTCCTGGGCGTGCTTAAGGGCGCCGCCGAGCAGCCGGACCTTGGTCAGGTCGAGCGGGTTGGCCTGGATGAGCTTCTGCTCGAATCCCCTCACAGCGGGGTTCGTCGCCTCGGCCATTGCTGGATGGCAGGCAGCCAGAAGGACCAAGGAAGAACCGACGACAAATCTTCTCACAGTGACCTCCCTAATCGCGGAATGATCTGAGGATTGTGTGCGTTGACTGTTGGGCTGGGCCTCTCACAAGGTGTTTCACAATCATGACCGATGTCCCCGGAATATCTGACCGCAGATCCGACCGCCCTTCGCGACATACCGGCGCGGGGTCCGTCATTGCCCTTGGGGCCCAAGAGGGTATAATCCCCCAATAGGGCCTGTCAAGGACCGCTTTGCAGCTTACGTGGAACGTCCGAGCCTGTCCACGGGAAACGAATTCCGGGCCCGGACGCGACGCAAAATGGTGATTTTGTGTGGAATGAGTAGTTGAGAGGCCTGAAAGGAGAATCGCAGATGAGGACTTCGCCGACCGTCGCATCGAAACGGAACGTTCCACGGGCTGTTGTGGCCATTCTGTGTCTGCTCGCGTCGCAGGGGTTGCTGGCCGCCGAGGGCAAGCCGACCTCGCAGGATGAGAAGATGAAGTGGTTCCGCGAGGCGAAGTTCGGTCTCTTCATTCATTGGGGAGTCTATTCCATTCCGGCTGGGACGTGGAAGGGACAGCAGATTCCCGGCATCGGCGAGTGGATCATGAATCGGGCCAAGATCCCGGTGGGCGAGTACGAGCAACTGGCCGGTCAATTCAATCCCGTGAAATTCGACGCCGAGGAGTGGGTGCGACTGGCCCAGGACGCCGGGATGAAGTACATCGTCATCACGAGCAAGCACCACGACGGTTTCGCGATGTACGGCTCGAAGGTCAGCAAGTACAACATCGTGGACGCCACGCCGTTCAAACGCGACGTGCTCAAGGAGCTTGCCGACGCCTGCGCCAAGCACGGCATGCGGCTGGGGTTCTACTATTCCCAGGCCCAGGACTGGCACGAGCCCAACGGCGCCGGCAACACGTGGGACTTCGGACCCGATGAAAAGAAGGATTTTGACCAGTACCTGCGAGGCAAGGCTGAGCCTCAGGTGAGAGAACTGCTCACCGGCTACGGCCCGGTTTGTCTGATCTGGTTCGACACCCCCCGCATGATGGATGTCGGCGACCGCGCCCAGCGGTTCATCGACATCGTCCGCACGCTCCAGCCCGCCTGCCTGATCGACGGCCGGCTCGGCGGCCAGGGCGACTACCGCTCCATGGGGGACAACCGGATTCCCAACGAGGTGGTCCGCGAGGACTGGGAGGTGCCCGCGACGCTCAACAACACCTGGGGCTTCAAGAGCTACGACGACAACTGGAAGAGCCCCGAGGACCTGACCTTCAAATTGGTGGACATCGTCAGCAAAGGGGGCAACTACCTCCTGAACGTCGGCCCGACCTCTGAGGGCGTCATTCCGCAGCCCAGCCAGGACAATCTGCGGGCCGTAGGCCGCTGGCTCAAGGTCAACGGCGAGGCCATTTACGGCGCCGGCGTGACGCC
>JAAYVJ010000368.1 GCA_012517265.1 Planctomycetota bacterium
GAGCAGTTGACGTTCGTTTGCCATCCGACGAAGGACCAGGCCGGTCCGAACAACAACTGGATGGCCCCGGCCGAGGCCAAAGAGAAGCTGACCAAACTCACCGACGGCTGCATGAAGGGCAAGACCATGTACGTGCTGCCCTACATGATGGGCCACCCGGATTCGCCGTACGCCAAGAGTTGCGTGCAGGTCACCGACATCACCTACGTCGCCGTGAGCATGCGGATCATGACCCGCATGAGCAAGAAGGTGCTCGACAAGATCGGCAACAGTGAGAACTTCGTGAAGGGCATGCACTCGGTCGGCGATTTCGATCCGAACAAGCGGTTCATCATGCACTTCCCGCAGGACAGCCTGGTCTGGAGCATTGGCTCCGGCTACGGCGGCAACGCCCTGCTGGGCAAGAAGTGTTTCTCCCTGCGTATCGCCTCGTGCCTGGGCCAGAAAGAAGGCTGGCTGGCCGAGCACATGGTTGTCATGGGCATTCAGGACCCGCAGGGCAAGACCACCTACATCTGTGCGGCGTTCCCCTCCGCCTGCGGCAAGACGAACTTGGCCATGCTCGAATCGGCTCTGCCCGGCTACAAGATCTGGACGCTCGGCGACGACATTGCCTGGCTGAACGTCGGGCCCGACGGCCGGCTGTACGCGATCAACCCGGAGGCGGGCTTCTTCGGTGTCGCCCCCGGCACCTCGATGAAGACGAACCCGAACATGGTTCGCACGCTCAAGGCGAAGAAGTTCTATCCGACGCTGTTCACCAACGTGGGGCACGATCTCGACAAGAACGAGCCCTGGTGGGAAGGCGCCGACGGCCCGGTGCCCGCGCATGTGAAAGACTGGCAGGGCAAACCCTGGCCGAACAGCGAAGGCGGCAAGGCCGCGCATCCCAACTCGCGGTTCACGGTCTCGTTGTACAACGCGCCGACGTTGTCCCCGGAGTTCGACAATCCCAAGGGCGTGCCGATCTCGGCGATTCTCATCGGCGGCAAGCGGACCCAACTGGTCCCGCTGGTGACCGAGGCCTTCGACTGGGCCAACGGCGTCTTCTTCGGCGCCCGGACCGGATCGGAGACAACCGCGGCGGCCGCCGGTAAGGTCGGGCAGCTTCGCCGTGACCCGTTCGCCATGCTGCCGTTCTGCGGGTACAACATGGGTGACTACTTCGGCCACTGGCTCAACATCGGCAAGCGGCTCAAGAACCCGCCCAAGATCTACTCGGTCAACTGGTTCCGGACCGACGAAGACGGCAAGTTCATTTGGCCGGGCTTCGGCGAGAACATCCGCGTCATCAAGTGGATTCTGGACCGCGCCAACGGCCGCGTCGGCGCCCGCGAGACGCCGCTCGGTCTGGTCCCGAACGTCTCGGATCTCGACATGTCCGGCCTGAGCATCGCGAAGGAGCGGATGGAGAAGCTCTTCGAGATCGATCGCGACGGCTGGAAGGCCGAGCTGCAGGAGATCGACGCGTTTCTCAGCCAGTTCGGCAGTCACCTCCCCGCCGAGATCCGCGCCCTCCGCGACGACCTGGCCAAGAAGCTGGGATGACGTTTCCTCGCGTGGCTTGGCGAACGCCCAGGCTCCGCGTCCTTGCTTCGTTGACGGGGTAAGGGCAGATCCGTTAAGATCACGGCATGCCATGGTCTCCTGACCATGGCATGCCGTTTCGTTATTTGGAGAGTGCCGAGCAGGGAGTAGTTATGGCGGATTCCATCCTTCTGCGCCGTGTTCTGTTGAAGAACTACAAGAGCATCGCCAATTGCTCGGTGCAACTGGGTCCGCTGAATTTCCTGGTGGGGCCCAACGGGGCGGGCAAGAGCAATTTCCTGGATGCCCTGCGGTTTGTGACCGAATCGCTGAATACTTCTCTGGACCACGCTCTGCGAGAGCGGGGCGGTATCGCAGAGGTCCGGCGGCGGTCTTCCGGGCATCCAACTCATTTTGGCGTACGCCTGGAGTTCGAACTCCCCGACGCGACCTGCGGGCATTATGCCTTTCGCATTGGAGCCCTGCCCGATAGAGGATTCGAGGTTCAGCAGGAGGAGTGTTTCGTCCATGGCCCGCGAGCGCTCGACCGATCGCACTACTACAAAGTGGAGTGCGGCAGGGTCGTTGACAGCGATCCGAAAATGGTCCCCGCGGCGGCGGCGGATCGTCTCTATCTGGTTGCGGCTTCCGGATTGCCCCAGTTTCGTCCCTTGTACGATGCGATGGTTCGCATGGGATTCTACAATCTCAATCCGGACGTCATCCGGGATCTCCAGACTCCTGATTCCGGAGAAGTGCTTCGTCGTGACGGAGGCAATCTCGCCAGCGTCCTGAACCTCCTGGCGAGAGACCATGTGGAGGCCAAGGGACTCATCGTGGAAATGCTGGGGGCCGTGGTTCCCGGTGTCCTCGATGTATCGGTCAAACAGATTCACAAGAAAGAGACAATCGAGTTCCGGCAGAAGGTGGGCAACAACGAGGCTCCGTGGCGGTTCTCGGCGGAGAACATGTCCGACGGGACGCTGCGGGCGCTGGGTGTGTTGACGGCTCTGTTCCAATCGCTCAACGGCGGCGCCCGTCGCGTGCCGCTGGTCGGGATCGAAGAACCGGAGGTTGCGGTCCATCCCGGTGCCGCAGGAGTCCTGAGGGATGCCCTGCAAGTGGCGGCCAAGAACACCCAGGTGATTGTGACCAGTCACAGCCCCGATCTTCTGGACGACAAGGACGTGCGCGACGATTGGGTGTTGGCCGTCGTGAACGAGAATGGCGAGACCAGAATCGGCCCACTGAAGGAATCCGATCGGACTCTCATGCGAGACCGATTGTTCACGGCAGGCGAATTGCTCCGGCAGGGGGCGCTGGTTCCCGAGTTGCGGACGGATCGAGAGACTTCGTCGGAGCCATTGGGTCTTTTCGGGGAGGCGGAGGCATGACGCCTGTTCGGTTGGCCGCTATCGTCGAGGGCCACGGCGACGCCAAGGCAGTCCCGAAGCTGATTCACCGTATCGCGGGGCGGGAATTCCCTGAGATGATGGTGATTGTAGACCCCGTCGTGCGAGTCCCGGCGTCCCAGCTTCTCAAGGAAGGGGAACTGGAGCGTCAGATCGAGCGGGTCGCGAGGCAAATGCCCTCCAAAGGGGGCATCCTCGTTCTTGTCGATTGTGATTGGGCCGACGGCTGTCCCAAACACGACGGTCCCATGCTGTTACAGCGTGCGCGACAGACGCGGCCCGATGTGCAGATATCGCTGGTGCTGGCCTACAGAGAGTATGAGACGTGGTTCATCGCCGCGGCTGAATCACTCCGTGGCTGCCGCGGTCTTGTCCTAGACTTGATTGGCGATCCGCAGCCGGAGCGCATCCGTGGAGCCAAGGAATGGCTTAGCGATCGCATGCCGCGAGGCAGACCCTACAGTGCGACCATTGACCAGCCTGCCATGACCGGAGTTTTCGACATACAGGCGGCACGCCGGACGGACTCCTTTGACAAGTGTTATCGCGAAGTGGTCCGCCTTCTGAACGGTCTTGGAGCTTCTGGAGGCGAGGGGGACCACGCCCCTGGAGAAGGCGGTTGACAGCCCGTTCGCGCAGGCCTGAAATGCGCGGTACATGCGGTTTTTGTAGCGGATTCTTCGGCCGGGAGACGACGAAGGTGGAGCAGGAATCAGCCACAGCGACGATGCACATGAACCCCAGGATCGAGCGGGACCGTCGGATGCTCCTGGACGCGCGGGCCAAGGGCCGCGGGGCCACGTTCAAAGCCTTTCTGCGTCTATCCGGTCCCGGCTGGCTCCAGAGCGGCATCACCCTGGGCGGCGGGTCGCTCTCGTCGTGCCTGTACCTCGGTACGCTCGTGGGCTTCAGCTTCCTGTGGCTCCAGCCGATCGCGATGATCCTGGGCATCGTCATGCTCAGCGCCATCGCGTACGTCGCGCTCTCGACCGGGCGGCGGCCGTTCGGGGCCATCAACGAGCATGTCAATCCGGTCCTGGGCTGGGGCTGGCTGCTGGCCGCGATGATGGCCAATATGATCTGGTCCATGCCGCAGTTCGGCCTGGGGATCGCGGCGATCCGCCAGAACCTCCTGCCCGGCCTCCTGGGGCCCGATGCGATGCCGGAGATGCGGGGCAAAATCCTCGCGGCCTGCTGCTTCGTGGCCTGCGCGACGGCAGGATCGATGCTCTACGGTCTCGGCGGGTGGGGCCAGCGGGCCTTTGAGATGCTGGTCCGCGGCCTCGTAACGTTCGTCGTGCTCTGTTTCCTCGGCGTGGTCGTCAAGCTCACCGCCGAGGGGATTCTCGACTGGGGCAAGGTCCTGGCGGGATTCGTTCCGGATCTCGGGCTGTTGTCGCGGCCTGCGGACGGATTCGCCGGAGCTCTCGGCGCCGTGGCTTCGCGATTCCGCGGGTTTTGGAGCGACCTGATCGTCGGCCAGCAGCGGGACGTGATGATCGGCGGCGTGGCCGCCGCGGTCGGGATCAACATGACGTTCATGCTGCCGTATTCGATGCTCCGCAAGGGTTGGGACCGGGACTTCCGC